>JAEZID010000084.1 GCA_023416195.1 Pseudomonadota bacterium
CGATGGAGGCGTTCGAGAAGATGCTTCTGCCCGCCTTCGCCGGCCACGACCCGGACATCACGGAAGAGAACATCCAGTCCCGCTCGCGCGGCATCACGCTGATGGCGCTGTCCAACAAGTTCGGGGCCATGGTCCTGTCCACCGGCAACAAGTCGGAGATGTCGGTCGGCTACGCCACGCTGTACGGCGACATGTGCGGCGGCTACGCGGTGTTGAAGGACGTCTACAAGACGACGGTCTACGAGGTGTCGCGCTGGCGCAACGAGCACCTGCCGGCCGGTGCCCTCGGCCCCGGCGGCCGCGTCGTGCCGGAACGCGTGCTGGTCAAGGCCCCGACCGCCGAGCTGAAGCCCAACCAGACCGACCAGGACACCCTGCCGCCCTACGACGTGCTGGACGACATCCTGGAATGCCTCGTCGAAAAGGATCTCGGCGTGCCGGAGATCGTGGCGCGCGGTCATGCCGCAGAGACGGTGAACCGCGTCTGGCGTATGTTGCACCTCGCGGAATACAAGCGCCGCCAGGCCCCCCCCGGCCCGAAGATCACCCGGCGTATCTTCAACCGCGAGCGGCGCTATCCGATCACCAACGGGTTCACCAGCATCGTCTGAGGCACAATGACTGCGGACAGCGATTTACGGCCATCAATTCGGATTGGTTCTGTCGTGATGGCCACGTTCCGCTACATGTTCAGCAACATGGGCGGGTTTATCGCGACCGCATGGCCCGCACTTTTGGGAACCGCTATTGTGGACGCTGGTGTCAAAGCACTGGCTCCACAAGGCGGTAAGTTTGACGTCATTTTTCATATGGCTGTGCCGACCTTTTTTGCGCTCCTTCTTTGCGCGCCGTTTTCTGCCGCGTGGATCAGGCGGGTGATTTTTGGTGAACGTATTACGGGGCTTAAAGCTCTTTTCTACGATGGTGCTGTATGGCGTACTCTTTTAGTGTGTTTCGAGATTTTTGGGATGTTCGCTACGTCGGCGATGTGTCTGTGGGTTCTTTATTTATTTAGCAAATCAATATTTTTGATTGCTCTGTTGATTGTCTTTCCTCTCCTCTGCTACGTGTACATGCGATTTACGCTGGCTATGCTCATGGCTGTCGTTGAAGGACGGAGTGAGTTAAAGCGGTCTTGGGCGCTGACGCGCGGTTACATGTGGTCCATATCCGTTGGCGTGTTGTTTATCGCCATTGCCTCTGCGCTCATCATTGGTGCTCCGATTGGGGTGTTAAAGGGTTTGTTCAAATATTTTGGGAGTGTGGGCCAGTTCGCTATCAGCTTTTTTGATGCGTTGATAGCCATGACCTCTTTGGCATTGGGGCATACGTTCAACGTTCTCTTCTTCCAAAGGCGGTGTCCGCCCGAATCGACCATGGACAACCCTGCATTGGTTTGACGCAAAAAAGCCCCGGCCGACCGGCCGGGGCTTTTTCATGTCGGATAACCTTCAACGGTCACCCGCGCGTCAGGCGGATGATGGTGATCATCATGCCGGCCGCGTAAATCTCGGCCAGGGGCACGATCCAGGCCGGGTGGAAGAGGATGCACAGCGGCACGAGCAGCAGAAGGAGCAGCGCCGGATACATCATGTACGGCGAGTTCCAGAGAGGATGAAGGCCGTGAATCGTCTTCTTCTCTTCGCCAACCAGATTGTTGGCGCCTTCAACAGTTTGATCGGTCATTCTCTAACGCCCATTATTTCTGTGGTTTTTCCCTGTCCGTCTGCTTGGGACGGAGCCGGCCTTTTCATAACACAGAAATCGGTGACTCGGGCGTGACTTTGCGCCGTCTTGGTCGGGAGCCAAAGGCGGCGCGCAAAGTCCTGAGAATTACTGTGGTCTTTTACGCCGCTTCGGTCAGCGCCAGATGCGGGCGGCGAACCATCGACTGGATGGTGAAGGGGGCGCGCACGCCACCGCTGAACAGCTCGGCGACTTCCAGCGCCTTGCGGACGCGCTCCTCGGCCGGCAGTCCCTCGGTGGAGGCCAGCGAGCCCAGCGCGTAATCGGCGCCGCAGCCGATCGCGTGATAGCCGCGCACCGCCTCGCCGACCTGATAGTCGGACTGGACGGAGAACAGCCGCCCCTCATAGCCCACCATGAAGGTGCCGCCCGTCTCCACGTCGTTGGACCGGTGGGCGTAGCCGCCGTCCTTCAGGCAGTTGCGCACGGCGTCCACGAAGTCCACGACCATGTAGCGGAAGACGTCCGCCTCCGGATCCCGGTGCGGCGGCTCAAGCCGGTAGTGCAGAAGCTGGCCCATGCGGAAGGAACTGGTGAAGCCGATCAGCATGTCGTTGTTGCGGAACACCTTGGTGTCCGCGCGGACGGTGATGTCCAGCCCGTTCACCCCGGCGCTGTCGCCGCCCATCCACACCCGATCGCCATCCACCAAGCCCACAATGCAGGTCATTGCCGTCCTCGTTCTCATTCTCAAATATGCGAGAGCAAGGACAGGGTGGGCGATTATGGTTAACGAAACCTTGCGGAGGACTGGCCCCGAAGGGGGTATGCCCCTTCGGTAGCCTAAGCGGAACAATAACTTAGCGCGCCAGCTCGATCAGCGCGCGGACGGCGTTCTCCGCCCCATCGGCGATCTGCGCCACCGACGCGTCCAGCATGTAGCAGGGGGAGGTCACGACCTTCAGATTGCGATCCACCACCACCTCGCAATGGTCGGTGTCGGTGTGCTTGGCGCCCAGCTTTTCCAGCGCGGCGGCGGTCTCCGCGTCCGACCCGATGGTCAGTTCCACCCCTTCGGCGCCCAGCAGCTTCGCCAGGATCGCCGGGGCGATGCACAGCGCGCCGATGGGCTTGCCGGCGGCCCGCATGGCGCGCACGGCCTTTTCCACGTCGGCGTTGACCGCGCAGTCCGGCCCCTTGAAGGCGAAGTCGCAGAGGTTCTTGGCCGCCCCGAACCCGCCGGGAAAGATCAGCGCGTCCACCGCCGCCGCGTCGAAGGCCGCGAGGTCGCTGACCTTGCCCCGCGCGATGCGCGCGGACTCGACCAGCACGTTGCGGGTCTCCGTCGCTTCCTCGCCGGTCAGGTGATTCACGACATGGGCCTGCGGGATGTTCGGCGCGAAGCACACGGCCTCCGCTCCGGCCCGGCTGATGGCCAGCAGCGTGCACACCGCCTCGTGAATTTCCGCCCCGTCGAACACGCCGTTGCCTGAAAGCACGACGGCGATGCGCAGGTTCTTGTCCGCCATGGTTGCTGTCCTCCTGTTCCTGTTTTTTCACACGAAGACGCGACGACACGAAGACTGGTGCGCCCGGCCTTCGCGTCGTCGCGCCATCACGTCTCCCGCTTGTCCTAATATCACTCCCTCGGCGGGGCGTGCAGGCGCTTCTGCCCCTGGACGAAGCGGGCCAGCGTGTCGGACAGCACGCCGCGCGGGATCATCGCCTCGATCAGCTGGAACCGCCCGCGCGTCGCCCAAGCCTTCTCCAGGGCCGCCTTCAGCTCCGCCCGCGTGCGCACCCGCACCCCGTCGCCGCCCATCCCGGCGGCCATGTCGGCGAAGCGCCAGTCGTCCAGGTCGTTGAAGGCCGACTCCGGCTGGAAGGTGCGCAGCATCTCCCAACTGGCGTTGTTGAAGACGATCACGATGGGGTCGATGCCCAGCCGGCGGCAGTTGCCCAGCTCCCACCCGGTCATCTGGAAGGCGCCGTCGCCGACCACCGTCAGCACCCGCTTGCCGCCCGAGACCGCCTGCGCGCCGATGCCGGCCGGCACGCCGAAGCCCATGCCCGCGTAATAGCCCGGCGCCATCAGCCCGGCGTCGATCATGTCCATCGCCGTGAACAGGCAGTCGCCCATGTCCGACGCGATCAGCAGCGGCTCGTTCCCGCCCCGGATCCGGTCGTTGACCGCCCGCGCGATGTCCATGGGCGTGATCGGCTGGTCGTCGGCCTGAAGGCCGGTCGGCCACTCGTGCCCCTGGTTGCCCTTGCCCGTTCTGTTCGACGGCGGCAGCCGCTCCAGCAGGGCGTCCACCAGCCCGTCCAGCGGGATGTCCGCGTAGGTGTGATACCCCAGCGTCACCGCGCGGTCGAAGGCGTGGATGGTCTTGCGCAGGTCGATCTTGCGCTGGGACACGGCGAAGTTGGTGTCGCTGAGGATCGCGCCCAGCAGGAACAGCCCGTCCGACTCCTCGACCAGCTGGGTGATCGCCGGATCGCCGGCCACGCCGATGTAGGTGCCGAGCGGCGGCGTCGGCGCCGAGGCCAGCAGCCCGCGCCCCATGAAGGTGGTCACCACCGGCACGCCCAAGCGCTGCGCCAGTTCCGCCACCTTGGCCTCCAGCCCGTAGCGGCGAACCTCCACGCAGACCATCAGCACCGGCGACGTCGCCGCCGTCATGCGCGCCAGCACCTCGTCCGCGCAGGCGGCGAGCGCGTCGCGGTCCACCGGCCATGCCGGATCTGGGCCGACCGGTTCGACTTCCGCGTTCA
>JAEZID010000171.1 GCA_023416195.1 Pseudomonadota bacterium
GATCCCATTCCGAACTCGGCCGTGAAACGCCTCAGCGCCGATGGTACTGCGTCTTAAGACGTGGGAGAGTAGGTCGCCGCCAGGTCGCCACGACGCACACCAAGCCAAACCCAACGAGCAGAACGTACAAAGCCCGGCCAGAAGAGCCCGGTTTACGGCCCTTCAGGCGGGCCAAGCACCAAAAAATCTTTGGACGTTTTGAAAAGAACGCGCCGGAACTTCGGGTCCGGCGCGCGAAGCCGTTTGTCCGGCCGCGTTCTCAACACGGTGTTTCGGCGTGAGCGGCCCCTACGCTCACGCCACGGCGAAGAGGTCGTCGCCCTCCGGGCTTTCGTCGGCGTTGGGATCGCCGAGCGCGGTTTCCCAACCGAGCGCCGGCAGGGAAATGGCGCGCGTGTTGCCGAGGCCGCTGCGCGTGGCGATGAAGCCGCGCTGCTCCATGTAGGTCAGCAGGCGCCGCGCCCGGCCGCGCGAACGGCTGCCGCAGGCGCGAGCCACGTCGGCGTCGGACGGGCAGGGCAGGTGGTCGAGCGCGGCGCGCGCCAGCATCAGGAAAACGACCTGGATGTCCTCCGGCAGTGTCGCCGCGACTTCCGTTGCCTTGGTCCACGCGGGGTTTTCCTCTGCGGTCTGCCCGGCACCGGCGCGGGCGGTGGCCAGCTTGCGGCGGAAGGCCGGCAGTTCGAGGAGTTCGCCACGGACCTCCCGGTTGCGGCAGCGGACCAGGAAATCCTGATAGAGGACGGCGATGGAGCGGTAGGGCGCCTCCGGGTCGGTCAGCACCTCGCGCAAAACCTCCTCGTAGGTGGTCTGGCGCTTGGCGGCTTGTTCCGGGGTTTCCGGCTCCTCGGCGGGTTCCTCGGGGATGGGATCGTCGATCGTGGCGGGGCTGATGACCGGGCGCGGGCGCGAGAGTTGCGCCAGCAGGTCGGCGCTGGCCGAAGTGGAGGGGCGGCGCACCGGGTAGCGCGGCGGCTCCGGCTCGCCGGGCTTGAAGATCAGCTCGCGCGCGTCCTCCACCGGCGTGGCGGGCAGCGGCATCAGGGACGGGCTGCCGGTGCGCCCCTGCGTTTCCACCGCGCCGATGCGCAGGGGGAGCGGGCGGCGGGAGAGGGCTGGGCCGAGGGCGATGAAGTGGCCGCGCTCCAGATCGCGGAACATCTCGGCCTGTCGGCGCTCCATGCCCAGAAGGTCGGCGGCGCGGGCCATGTCGATGTCGAGGAAGGTGCGGCCCATCAGGAAGTTGGACGCCTCCGCCGCCACGTTCTTGGCGAGCTTGGCAAGGCGCTGGGTCGCGATCACCCCGGCGAGGCCGCGCTTGCGGCCACGGCACATCAGGTTGGTCATGGCGCCGAGGGAGACCTTGCGTGCCTCGTCCGACACCTCGCCGGCGGCCGAGGGGGCGAACAGCTGCGCCTCGTCCACCACCACCAGCATCGGGTACCAGAAATCGCGGTCGGCGTCGAACAGACCGCCCAGGAAGGCGGCGGCGTGGCGCATCTGCATTTCCGAGTCCAGCCCTTCCAGGTTCAGGACAACGGAGACGCGGTGCTGGCGCACGCGCGCGGCGACGCTTTGCAGGGCAGCTTCGGTGTGTTCGGAGGCGTCCACGACGATGTGGCCGAAACGCTCGGCCAGCGTCACGAAGTCGCCTTCCGGATCGATGATCGCCTGCTGGACCCACTGGGCGCTCTGTTCGATCAGGCGGCGCAGCAGGTGCGACTTGCCGGAACCGGAATTGCCCTGCACCAGCAGGCGGGTCGCCAGCAGCTCCTCAAGGTCGAGCGTCGCCGGAGTGCCCGCCGTCGTCCGTCCCATGTTGATGCCGACCTTCATGCTCTGCCGTCCTCGTTCCGCTGAAGCCCACCCGTATAACGCAAAAGGGCGGCCGGGGACGAGAACCGGTTTGGGTCCTTCCGGAGATCCGCTGAAAAGCGGAGGGGGAGTCACGAAACGGAAAAAATGATCTGCTACACACAGGGTTGCGCCCGAACGGGGTGCCGCAACAGTCGGTCCGCGTCCCATGAATTGGCTCTCGCCACAGATGACGGAGGGGCAGATAACGGAGGTGGAGCGTCGCGCCGTCCCGCCGGGGTGCGCGCCGGAGGCCGCCCTGCCCGACGATTGGCGCGCGACGCTGTCGGTTCTGGATTACGCGTTCCAGCCCATCGTGCAGATGCGCACCGGCCGCTGCCATGGGGTGGAGGCGCTGCTGCGCGGGTTCGGGCGCACGCCCTTTGCGGACGCATACGACCTGCTGGATGCGGCTTGCGCGCAGGGCGTGCTGGCCGAGGTGGAATGCGCGCTGCACGGCAAGGCGGTGGAGGCCTATAGCGCGCTGGAGGGCTGGCCGGAGGCCAAGCTGTTCCTGAACATCGACGCGCGGCTGGTCGGGGTGCCGGGATCGCCCTGGCTGGACGGGCGGGCGTCGGGAGATCGGCGGTTGAGCGTCACGCTGGAAATTTCCGAACGGCGGGAGTTGCGGCCGGACAACAGCGTCGAGCGGGCCATCGAGGCGTACCGGCAGGCCGGGGTGGGCGTCGCCCTGGACGATTTCGGGGTCGGCTTCGCGGGGCTGCGCCTGCTGCACGAATCGAAGCCGGACTATGTGAAGATCGACCGCTATTTCGTGTCCGGCATCGACCGGGACATGCGCAAGCGGGCCATCGCCAACGCCCTGGTCGGCTACGCCCACGCCCTCGGCATTCTCATCATCGCGGAAGGGGTGGAGACGGAGACGGAGTTCCACACCTGCCGCGATCTCGGATGCGACTTCGCGCAGGGTTACCTGATCGGCCGGCCGAGCCTGGGCTTACGGCTGGTGCCGGAGAGCGTCCCGCGCGTGGAAGCCCTGAACCGCAAGGACCGCCGCAAGCCGAGCGAGGCGCATTGCCGCCTGTCGGAGGTGATCGAGCGGCTGGCCCCGCTGCCGGTGGAGTCGCCGAAGACGGACCTGCTGGAGTATTTCCGGGGCGACAACGCCTCGACCATCGCGCCTGTGGTGGATCACCAGCGCCGGCCGCTGGGGCTGATCCGGGAGCGCGACCTGAAACGCTTCGTCTATTCGCGCTTCGGCGGGGAGTTGCTGCGCAACCGGGGGCTTGGCGACACGCTGATGGAGTTGGTTGTCAAAAGCCCGGTCTGCGACATCTCCACGCCGCTGGATCGGGTGATCGAGGCCTTTTCGGCCGAGGAGTCCAGTGACGGGATCATCATCATCGAGGGCGGGGAGTATGCCGGCTTCCTGTCCAGCGGCGCGCTGATCCGGCTGGTGCACGAGCGCAACCTCGCCGTGGCGGCGGACCAGAACCCGCTGACCCGGCTGCCCGGCAACGCCGCCATCGTCCGCCACATCGAACGCGTGCTGGAGGACCGGGGGCGGCGGCATGTGCTGGCCTATCTGGACTTCGACAATTTCAAGCCGTTCAACGACACGTTCGGTTTTCGGCAGGGGGATCGGGCCATTCTGATGTTCAGCGAGCGGCTGAAGGCCTGGGCTTCCGGAGGGGCTTCCGGAGGGGCGGGCGGTGCCGATGCGTTCGCGGGACACATTGGCGGCGACGACTTCTTCCTGGCGGTCAGCGGGGCTGAGGAAGACGAGACGCTGAAGCGTTTGGCGGAGCTGGTCGCGCTGTTCCGGTCGGACGCCGAGAGCCTGTACGACCCGGAGACGCGCGAAGCCGGGCGGTTCCTGGCGAAGGACCGGTACGGCAGTGTGCGGGAATTCCCGCTTCTGTCGGCGAGCGGGGTGGCCGTCATCATCGCGCCGGGGCCGCATCGGCTGACCCCGGACACCATCAACGCGGCGATTGCCAATCACAAGGCGGACGCGAAGGGGCGCGCGGACAAGCTGAGCGTGGTGCGGTTGCCGTAACCGCCTCTGCCCCCTCCCTAACCCTCCCCCGCTCGCGCGGGAGAGGGGACTGCCGCCGCGATGCCCAAGCTCCCTCTCCTGCGACAGCGGGGGAGGGGCGGGGAGGGGGCAATCGGAGCCTACGACTTCACCTTGTACAGCGGCTGCGTATCCCCGCCCTCGACGCGCGGGCGGTTGGGTTCTTCCTCGGTCAGGGGATCGCATTCCACCATGGTGGCGAGGGAGCGGGCGGTCAGGCGCTGGTATTCGGCCGTGCCTTCGGCCTTCCAGGCGATTTCGTCCTCACGCAGCTCGCGGATCACCTTGGCGGGCAGGCCGGCGGCGAGGGTGCGCGGGGGTACCGCGAAGCCGGCCTTCACGAAGGCCATGGCGGCGACGATGGCCTCTTCGCCGATCACCGCGCCGTCCATGACCACCACGTTCATGCCGACCAGCGCGCCGCGCTTGACGACGCAGCCGTGCAGGACGGCGCCATGGCCGACATGCCCATCCACCTCGACCACCGCGTCATGGCCGGGAAAGGCGTGGAGCGTGCAGTTGTCCTGCACGTTGCTGCCCTCCTCCAGGATGATGCGGCCGAAGTCGCCGCGCAGGGAGGCGCAGGGGCCGACGTAGCAGCCGGCCCCCACGATCACGTCGCCGATCAGCACGGCGGACGGGTGCACGAAGGCGGTCGGGTGGACCACCGGCACCACGCCGTCGATGGCGTAGACCTTCGGACGCAGGCCCGTCATGCTTCCCCCCTTCAGGCCGCGACCGGAACGCGGGTCTGGACAACGCGGAAGCGGCTCGCCACGAAGGCGAGGTCGCAGAGCGCCGCGTTGCAGGCCGGGTTGGCGCCGGTGCCGTGGAAGTCGCTGAAGGCCGCCGACTGGTTGACGAACACGCCGCCGGTCAGGTTGACGGAGAGCGCTACGCCGGCCTCGGTGAAGGCGTCCTGGGCCTTTTCGATGGTGTTCTGGTCGGTGCTGTAGAGCGCGGCGGTCAGGGCGCCCTTGCTGCGGGCAAGCGCGGTGGCGCGGGTCAGGGCGTCCTCGGTGCTGTCCACCTTCACGATCATGGAGATGGGGCCGAAGAGTTCCTGGCCGTATTTCTCTTCGTCCTTGGCGTCGAGGACGAGGATCACGGGGGTATGGACGCGGGCGTCGGCGAACTTCGGGTGGTCCACCTTGCGGGAGGCCAGCGCCACGGTGCCGAGGCCGTGGGCGTCCTGAAGGCGCTTCAGGGTGGCGTCGGACTGGATGGCGCCCAGCACCTCGACCGCGCGTTCGGCATCGGACAGGAACTTGTCGGTGGCGCCGGCGATGGCCTGGACGACCTGATCGAAGCTGAACTGTTCGCCGCCGGCCCGGATGCCGTCCTTCGGCACGAAGATCGCCTGCGGGGTCGTGCACATCTGCCCGGAATAGAGCGACAGCGAGAAGGCGAGGTTGCGCGCCATGCCCTTCGGGTCGTCGGTCGAATCAATGACGACCGTGTTGACGCCGGCCTTCTCGGTGAAGGCCTGGGCCTGACGGGCGTTCTGCTCCAGCCAGTTGCCGAATTCGCTGGAGCCGGTGAAGTCGATCAGCGCGACCTCCGGCCGGGTGGCGAGGTCCTTGGCAATGGGCGCGTCGGCGCTGTCGGCGGCCAGCGTGACGAGGTTCGGATCGAGGCCGGCTTCGGTCAAGACCTCGCGGCAGACCTCGACCGTGATGGCCAGCGGCAGGATGCCGGCCGGGTGCGGCTTCACGATCACGGGGTTGCCGGTGACGAGGCTGGCGAACAGGCCCGGATAGCCGTTCCAGGTCGGGAAGGTGGCGCAGCCGATCATCACGGCGACGCCGCGCGGCACCACCTCGAACACCTTGTCCATGACCAGCGGCGGATTCTTGCCCTGCGGCTTTTCCCAGCGGGCGGAGGGGGCCTGATCGGTCATCGCCTTCCAGCCGTAGGTGACGGCCTCAAGACCCCGGTCCTGGGCGTGCGGGCCGCCGGCCTGGAAGGCCATCATGAAGGCCTGGCCGGTGGTGTGCTGGACGGCGTTGGCGATTTCGAAGCTGCGCTTGTTCAGGCGCGTCAGGATTTCCACGCAGACTCCGGCGCGGCCGTCCGGACCGGCCTTGCGCCAGCCGGGCATGGCAGCCTTGGCGGCGGCGATCAGCGCGTCCAGGTCGGGCTTCGGGTAGGTCACGCCAAGGTCGAAGCCGAAGGGCGAGCGTTCGGCGCCGACGAAGCCGCTGCCGGCGGGCTGGTCCAGCGGAAACAGCTTGTTCAGGCGGGCCTTGAAGGCGGTCTCGCCGTCCGCGGCGGCGGTTTCGCCATAGGCGCGGGGGCTCGGCATCTCGGCGAAGGGCGACCAGTAGCCGCGCTGGCGCGAGGCGGCAACGGCCTGATCCAGGGTGGCGCGGTGGCGCTCGAACAGCTCTTGCGGGGTGGTCATGACAGGCGTCTCCTCCGGGTTTCTTCGTATTGGTTGTTTTCGTTGTGGTGGGCCGCGTTCAGAAAGGCGGTCCAGCTTTTGAGCCACGCCAGCGCGTCCTCGTCGGGCAGCGGCTGTTTGCAGGCGTCGATTTCCAGGCGCTCGCCGAGGCGGGTGGCGCCCAGGCGGCGCAACGCTTCGTCCAGGCGGCGGCCGGCGCGGCAGAAGGTGTCGTGATAGGTGCGGTCGCCCAGCGCGATCACGCCGTAGCGCAGGTGGGAGAGGTCCGGGCGGGTCGCGTCCAGGCTGCGGGCGAAGGGGGCGATGTTGTCCGGCCAGTCGCCGTTGCCGTGCGTCGAGGTGCAGACCAGCAGCAGGTCGCGTTCGGACAACCGCAGGTCGGCGCAGTTCTGGCCGGTGGAGAGCGTGGCGCCGTGGCCGGCGCGCGCCAGCGCGTCGCGCACGCATTCGGCGACGAGGCGGGCGTTTCCGGATTCCGAACCCACGACGATCAGGATCTCAGCCATGGCCGGACCTTACACCAGGGCTGTCAGGTAGTGATACCGATTTTTGGAGTACGGCTATGGTTCTGTATCTCTTTGTTTCTCCCCCAACGGGTGGGGATGAAGAGAAAGCTTTTTCCCGCTTGCCCACCGCGCGCCGCCGATGACATATTACATGCAAGCGCACAACGCGCATCAAACTGTATCATATCGATACGGCAAGAACGGCCCCAACAAAGGGACGATTAGGGAATGGAAACGCACCTCTTCACGGCGGGAGTCCGCCGATGAGCTACGCCAGCATCCTGTTCGAGGTGGCGGACGGCGTGGCGACGCTGACGCTGAACCGGCCGGACAAGCTCAACAGCTTCACCAGCGACATGCACGCGGAGGTGCGCGACGCGCTGTTCCGCGTGAAGGAAGACGAGTCCGTGCGCTGCCTGCTGCTGACCGGCGCGGGGCGCGGCTTCTGCGCCGGGCAGGATCTGTCCGACCGGGCGGTGGCGCCGGGACAGGAGATGCCGGACCTCGGCCAGTCCATCGAGACGAACTACAACCCGCTGGTCCGCACGCTGCGCGCGCTGGAGATGCCGGTGATCGCGGCGGTCAACGGCGTGGCGGCGGGGGCGGGGGCGAACATCGCCTTTGCCTGCGACCTCGTGCTGGCGGGGCGCTCGGCGAGCTTCATCCAAGCCTTCTGCAAGCTGGGTCTGGTCCCCGATTCGGGCGGAACGTGGTTCCTGCCGAAGCTGGTCGGCACGCAGCGGGCGATGGCTCTGGCGATGCTGGGCGAGAAGGTGAC
This sequence comes from Pseudomonadota bacterium, assembly GCA_023416195.1. Classification (GTDB taxonomy): domain Bacteria; phylum Pseudomonadota; class Alphaproteobacteria; order Azospirillales; family Azospirillaceae; genus Azospirillum. Next base: position 7,581 of record JAEZID010000171.1, read on the forward strand.
GGCCGAGGAGGCCGAACGGCTCGGCATGATTTACAAGGCGGTCGATGACGCGGAGTTGATGCCGACCGCGACGGCGCTGGCCCGGCAACTGGCGACCCAGCCGACCAAGGGCCTCGCCCTCATCAAAAAGGCCATCTACGCCTCCACCACCAACACGTTGGACGAGCAGCTGGAGCTGGAGCGCGACCTTCAGCGCGCCGCCGGCCGCACGGCCGATTACCGCGAGGGCGTCGCCGCCTTTCTGGAGAAGCGGGCGCCCCGATTCGAGGGCAAGTGATGGCCGGTTTGGACAGGACGGCGACCGTGGCCGTGGTCGGCTGCGGCGCCATGGGGGCCGGCATCGCGCAGGTGGCGGCGATGGCCGGGCATTGCGTGCTGCTGTTCGACGCGCGGGAGGGGGCGGCGGCCAAGGCGGCGGACGGCATCGCCGACGCGCTCGCCAGGCTGGTCGCCAAGGACCGGATGCGCGAGGAGGACCGGGTCGCCCTGCTTGGGCGGCTGGAGCCGGTGGACGGGTTGGCGGCGCTGGCCCCGGCGGCGCTGGTCGTCGAGGCCATCGTCGAGGATCTGGAGGTCAAGCGCGGGCTGTTCCGGGAGCTGGAGGGGATCGTGGGGGAGGATGCGATCCTCGCCACCAACACCTCGTCCCTGCCGGTGACGGCGATCGCCGCGCCGCTGAAACGGCCGGAGCGGTTCGCGGGGCTGCACTTCTTCAACCCGGCACCACTGATGGCGCTGGTGGAGATCGTCAGCGGGCTCGCCACGGACCGGGCGGTGGCGGACACGCTGTTCGCCACGGCGAAGGCCTGGGGGAAAAGCCCGGTGCACGCCCGCTCCACGCCGGGATTCATCGTCAACCGGGTGGCGCGGCCCTTCTACGCCGAAGGCTTGCGGGCCTTGCAGGAGCAAGCGGGCGATCCGGCGACGCTCGACGCCGTGATGCGCGAATGCGGCGGTTTCCGCATGGGGCCGTTCGAGCTGATGGACCTGATCGGCCACGACGTGAACTTCGCGGTCACGCGGTCGGTGCACGCGGCTTATTTCGGCGATCCGCGCTTCCAGCCCTCGCTGATCCAACAGGAGTTGGTCGAGGCGGGGCGGCTGGGGCGCAAGACCGGGCGCGGCTTCTACGATTACGGGGCGGGGGCGGAGAAGGTGCTGGCGAAGGATGCGCCGGACGCTCCGCGACCTTCGGTGGTGTCGGTGGAAGGGCATCTCGGGCCGGCGCATGGGCTGATGGAGGTCATCCGCGCGGCGGGCATCACGGTGGAGAAGCTGCCGGGGCCGCTGCCGACCCGCCCCTTTGGGCGCAACCGCATTGGGCGGCTGGTGGTGGACGGGGTGACCCTGACGCTGACTGACGGGCGCAGCGCCACCCAGCACGCGGCGGAAATCGGGCGTGGGGACGTGGTCCTGTTCGATCTGGCGCGGGACTATGCGGGGGCGACCCGCATCGCCATCGCGGCGGCGGACGGCGCGGCGCGCGGATCCGTCGCGAAGGCGGCGGGGCTGTTTCAGGCGCTGGGCAAGCGGGTGTCCGTTCTGGACGACCTGCCGGGGCTGCTGGTCATGCGCACCGTCGCCATGCTGGCGAACGAGGCAGCGGACGCCGTGCTTCAGGGCGTCGCCAGCGCCGCCGACGTCGATACCGCGATGACCAAGGGCGTGAACTACCCGCTGGGGCCGCTGGCCTGGGCGGAGACCATCGGGCTCGACCTTCTGGTGGACGTTTTGGACGCGCTCAACCGCACCTACGGCGAGGACCGCTACCGCGCCTCGGCGCTGCTGCGCCGCAAAGTTTGGGGAGGAACCTTCTTTCATGACTGAGACGAACAGGGCGCAGGCCATCGCCGAGGCGGTCGGGCGGGGCATGTACGAACGCGACCATTGCGCCATCGCCCATGGGATCGAGCTGGTGGAGATCGCGCCGGGCTACGCCCGCATGACCATGACGGTGCGCAAGGACATGGTGAACGGCCACGACATCTGTCACGGCGGCATGACCTTCACGCTGGCCGACACGGCCTTCGCCTACGCCTGCAACGCCGGCAACGAGGTCACCGTGGCTGCCGCCTGCAACATCGTGTTCCCCGCCCCGGCGAAGCTGGGCGACGTACTGACGGCGGAATGCCGCGAGGTGCACAAGCGCGGCCGGGCCGGCGTCTACGACACGACCGTGACCAACCAGGAGGGCGCCGTCATCGGCATCTTCCGCGGCCAGTCCATGCGCATCCAGGGCGAGGTTGTGGCGGTGTGAACGGATGCCCCCTCCCTAACCCTCCCCCGCTTCGCGGGAGAGGGGACTGCCGCTGCCTTTCCCTCCACCGCCGAAGGCGGGGGAGGGAGGGACCCGCGAAGCGGGAGGGAGGGGGCAACAAAGAAGAAAGTTTGGGAGGGAACACATGACCGAAGCCTACCTCTGCGACGCGGTTCGCACGCCGTTCGGGCGCTATGGCGGGGGGCTCGCGCCGGTGCGGGCGGACGATCTGGCCGCCGTGCCGATCAAGGCTCTGATGGAGCGCAACGCGGGCGTGGACTGGGCCGCCGTGGACGACGTGATCCTGGGCTGCGCCAACCAGGCCGGCGAGGACAACCGCAACGTCGCGCGCATGGCCGCGCTGCTGGCGGGCCTTCCCGTGGAGGTGCCGGGCACGACCGTGAACCGGCTGTGCGGGTCGGGGCTGGACGCGCTGGGCCTTGCGGCGCGCTCGATCAAGGCGGGCGAGGCGGACCTGATCATCGCCGGCGGGGTGGAAAGCATGACCCGCGCGCCCTTCGTCATGGGCAAGGCCGACAGCGCCTTTTCCCGCGAGGCGCAGACGTTCGACACGACCATCGGCTGGCGCTTCGTGAACCCGAAGATGAAGGCGGCCTACGGGATCGATTCGATGCCGGAGACGGCGGAGAACGTCGCGGCCGATTACAACGTCAACCGGGCGGATCAGGACGCCTTCGCGCTGCGCAGCCAGCAGCGGGCGGCGCGGGCGCAGGAATCCGGGCGGCTGGCGATGGAGATCGTGCCGGTGCTGATTCCGCAGAGGAAGGGCGACCCGAAGGTCATCGACCGGGACGAGCATCTGCGCCCCGACACGACGCTGGAGGCTCTGGCGAAGCTGGGGACGCCGTTCCGGAAGGAAGGCGGGTCGGTGACCGCCGGCAACGCCTCGGGCGTCAACGACGGGGCGGGGGCGCTGCTGGTGGCGTCGGAGGCGGCGGTTCGGAAATACGGGCTGACGCCGCGCGCGCGGGTGACGGGGCTCGCCACGGCGGGCGTGCCGCCGCGCGTCATGGGCATCGGGCCGGCCCCGGCGACACGGAAGCTGCTGGAGCGGCTGGGCCTGGGCATCGGCGACGTCGATGTGATCGAGCTGAACGAGGCCTTCGCGGCGCAGGCGCTGGCAGTGCTGCGGATGCTCGGGCTGCCGGACGATGCGGAGCATGTGAACCCCAACGGCGGGGCGATCGCGCTCGGCCACCCGCTGGGGGCGTCGGGCGCCCGGCTGGCCGGAACGGCCCTGGTCGAATTGGAGGCTCGCAAGGCGCGCCGCGCGCTCTGTACCATGTGCATCGGGGTGGGGCAGGGCATCGCGTTGATGCTGGAGCGCGACTGACCGCATGCCCATATAAATTTGCGGGACCAACAAAACAAAAACCGGTCCGGAACGCAGCTTCGGGAGAGAAACGCCATGTTGATGCTGAACACGCCGCTGCAACACGAACTTGACCATTACGAGACGGCCAGCCGGGACGAGATCACGGCCATGCAGATCTCGCGGCTGAAATGGTCGTTGCAGCACACTTACGCCAACGTCGCGCATTTCCGGGCCAAGTGTCAGAAGAAGGGCGTCACCCCGGCCGACTTCAAGGAGCTGAAGGACCTCGCGCTGTTCCCCTTCACGGTGAAGGAGGACCTGCGACAGACCTACCCGTTCGGCCTGTTCGCCGTGCCGATGACGGAGCTGGTGCGCCTGCACGCCTCCAGCGGCACGACGGGCAAGCCGACGGTGGTCGGTTACACCGACGCCGACATCCACAACTGGGCCGATCTGGTGGCCCGCTCCATCCGGGCGGCCGGCGGCCGGCGCGGCGACCGGGTGCATGTGTCCTACGGCTACGGGCTGTTCACCGGCGGTCTCGGCGCCCATTACGGGGCGGAGCGGCTGGGCTGCACGGTCATCCCTATGGGTGGCGGACAGACGGAGCGGCAGGTGCAGCTGATCCGCGACTTCGAGCCGAACATCATCATGGTCACCCCCTCCTACATGCTGAACATCGCGGAGGAGATGGAACGCCAGGGCATGAAGACGTGGCAGACGGCGTTGCGCGTCGGCATCTTCGGCGCCGAGCCCTGGACCAACGCCATGCGGGCGGAAATCGAGCAGAAGTTCGGCATCGACGCGGTCGATATTTACGGCCTGTCGGAGATCATGGGGCCGGGCGTCGCCAGCGAGTGCGTTGAGACCAAGGACGGCCCGGTGATCTGGGAGGATCACTTCTATCCGGAAATCATCAACCCGGAGACGGGCGAGGTTCTGCCGGACGGCGAGTATGGCGAGCTGGTCTTCACGACGCTGACCAAGGAAGGTCTGCCGATGATCCGCTACCGCACGCGCGACCTGACGCGGCTGCTGCCGCCGACGTCGCGCAGCATGCGGCGCATCGACAAGATCACCGGGCGGTCGGACGACATGCTCATCATCCGCGGCGTGAACGTCTTCCCGACGCAGATCGAGGAACTGATCTGCAAGGAGCCGATGTTCGCGCCCCATTACGAGCTGATCGTGTCGCGCGACGGGCACATGGACAATCTGGCGGTCCGCGTCGAGGCGGAGCCGAGTCACGCCGGCGGCGACCGCAAGGCGTTCGGCAAACACTTGCAGCACCGCATCAAGTCGCTGATCGGCATCACCACGGCGGTCGAGGTGGTCGATCCCGGAGCCATCGAGCGCTCGCAGGGCAAGGCGAAGCGCGTGCGGGATCTGCGGCCGAAGGGGTGAGATTGCGGTTGCCCCCTCCCTAACCCTCCCCCGCTTTGCGGTGGAGGGGACTAATCTCCCTCTCCCGCGAAGCGGGGGAGGGTCGGGGAGGGGGCAATGACCCTCCTGCACGCGGGCCTTTCCGTTTGAAAAGTATCATTTGAAACTGTATCATCAGAAACAAATAAAGAGACTTCGGGGGAAACGCACCATGCACTCGACCTACAGCTACCCGAAATTCGCCTACACGCCGTCGGAGG
>JAEZID010000197.1 GCA_023416195.1 Pseudomonadota bacterium
TACTTGGAGCGACCGGCCTTCTGAATCGCCTGTTCCATCGCCTCCAGGACCTCGTCCCGGTCGATGTTCTTTTCGCGGGCGACCGCGTCAGCGACTTGCAGCAGTTCCATCCGTCACACTTCCTGGAGTGGCGTTCGTTCTTGAGTTGGCCCGGCCGGAACGGCTCAACCCTGGCCCTGGCTGGCGCGGATCAGCTCATCCGTCAAAACCAGCTTGGCGCGCAGGATATTGTCGAATTCCAGGCGGGCGGCTCCCTGTTCGGTATCGATGCACACGAGGTCGTCCTCGACGCCCTTCAGCATGCCCTTGAAACGCTTGCGGCCATCGACGGCGAGCCGGGTTTCCAGCTTCGCCTCGAAACCGGCGAAACGCTCGTAATCCTTCAGCCGGGTCAGCGGCCGGTCGATGCCGGGCGAGCTGACCTCCAGCGTGTAGGCGTTCTTGATCGGATCCTCGACGTCGAGGAGCGCGGAGATGGAACGGCTGAGATCGGCGCAATCCTCGACGGTCATGGGCGCGCCGTCGGCGCGTTCCGCCATGATCTGAAGAACCGCGTGCTGCCCACCGGTGACCTGCACACGCACGACTTCGTAGCCCATGGCCTCGACCGACGGCGTGATGATCTCTTCGATACGACCGGTTGCGTCCATTCCACCTGACCTGCCTCGTCGCCCGGAATCGAGCGGATGCGAGGATTCCACACGCTGATAAAAAAATAAGTGGGCCAAGGCCCACCCGCAAAGCGTCCCGCCGGCCCAGTTTCCCGGGCCGCCGATCCGTATGGGTTCATGCGGTGAATATAGACATTCCGTGGCAAGCCGCAAGCGCTTTTCCAACGTCGGCGATCGGAGGCGGGGTCGCGCGGCGCCGCGGTCGGAACCGCCGCCCCCGCTCCTCCGGAGGAGCCTACGCCCTCGCCTTCCGAAGGAAGCGCAGGAAGACCGGCTTGCGCCCGGCTTCAATGGCCTTTTCCTCGTAGCGGGTCGGCGGCCAGTCCTCGGTGCGGTGGCGCCAGTCCGACGGGCCGCGCGCGGTCCATTCGAAGTCCGGGTGCCTGACGGTGTGCTCCAGCATCCAGCGCACCAGCCCCATGTCGTCGCTGGCCAGCCGCAGCTCCGCCCCGTCCTTCAGCACGCGCGCCAGGCGCGGCAGGTTGTCGGGGCCGATGAAGCGGCGCTCCCAGTGGCGCTTCTTCGGCCAGGGGTCGGCGAACAGCACGAAGGCGCGGCCGATGGAGGCGTCCGGCAGGGCGTCCAGCAGCGGGCGGGCGTCGTCGGGCAGGACGCGGACGTTGTCCTGCACCTGCTCCTCGTCCACCAGCGCCATCAGGCCGGCAACGCCGTTGACGAAGGGCTCCGCCCCGATCAGGCCGACGTCGCGGTTGCGCGCCGCCTGCCAGGCGAGGTGATGCCCGCTGCCGAAGCCGACCTCCAGCCACACGTCGCGCACGGGCTTGGGGAACAGGGGCTGCGGGTCGATCCGGTCGCCCGGCCGGGGCACCGGGATTTCCAGCGACGGCAGGATCGTGCCGAGCAGCTCGGTCTTGCGCTTGCGGAGCGGCCGGCCCTTGCGGCGCCCGTAGAGCCGGTTGGCGGAATCCGCGGCGGAGGGATCCGTGGCAGGGAGATCTGTGGAGGAGTCGTCGGTCATGATGAAAGCGGGGTCCAAAAACGGAAGCAGGGGCCGAAACGGCCCCTGCAACCCTGACAATCGAAGCCGTTCTTAGAAGAACGCGGCGCGCAGGTCCTTGACCAGATCGGTCTTCTCCCAGGAGAAGCCGCCGTCGGCCTCCGCCTCGCGGCCGAAGTGGCCATAAGCGGCGGTGCGCGCGTAAATCGGCTTGTTCAGGCCGAGGTGCGTGCGGATGCCGCGCGGCGACAGGTCCACCAACTGCTGGAGAACCGCCGACAGGCGGTCCTCGTCGACCTTGCCCGTGCCGTGCGTGTCCACATAGACCGACAGCGGCTTCGACACGCCGATGGCGTAGGACAGCTGGATCGTGCACTTCTCGGCCAGCTCGGCGGCGACCACGTTCTTGGCGAGGTAGCGCGCGGCGTAGGCGGCCGAACGGTCGACCTTGGTCGGGTCCTTGCCGGAGAAGGCGCCGCCGCCGTGCGGAGCGGCACCGCCGTAGGTGTCCACGATGATCTTGCGGCCGGTCAGACCGGCGTCGCCGTCCGGCCCGCCGATCACGAAGCGGCCGGTCGGGTTGACGTAGAAATGCTCCTCGTCGCACATCCAGCCCTGCGGCAGGCAGTTGACGACGTGCGGGCGGACGATCTCGCGCACCTCTTCCTGGGTCAGGCCGTCGGCGTGCTGGGTCGAGACGACGATGGCGGTGGCGCGCACCGGCTTGCCGTTCTCGTACTGCAGCGTCACCTGGCTCTTGGCGTCGGGGCCAAGCTGCGGGGCGGCGCCGGAGTGGCGCGCCTCGGCCAGCGACTTCAGGATCGCGTGGCTGTAGTAGATCGGCGCCGGCATCAGGGCCGGGGTCTCGTTGCAGGCGTAGCCGAACATGATGCCCTGGTCGCCGGCCCCGGTCGAGGTCGGTGCCTACTACGTCGTCTCCGAGGCGCTCACCAACGCCGCCAAGCACGCCAGCGCCTCCTGCGTGCGCGTGACCCTGACCGTGCTCGAGGGCGTGCTGACGCTCGTGGTCGCCGACGACGGCGTGGGCGGTGCGGACCGCGACCACGGCTCCGGGC
>JAEZID010000200.1 GCA_023416195.1 Pseudomonadota bacterium
GAGCAGGCCGCGAAACGTCTCCTCATGGACGAAGCGGACCCCGGCGCCATCGGGCTCGACGCGGAAGCGGTGCTCCCCGTCGAACAGGCCGGGCAGCAGCACGCGGCCAAGCCAAGTCAGTTCCTGACCGGGAACGCAACGGGTGACGGTCGGACGGAAGGTCATGGGCACGGCGCCCTCCGGCACGATGGACACGCGCAGGCGGGCGCCCTCGGCGACGGTGCCCTGGAAATCCCGTATGAAGGGATTCCACGCGGGATAGGCCGGGACGTCGGTGAGGATCGACCAGACGACCCTGGCGGGGGCGTTGATCGCAATGACGGTCCGGATGCTGCGCATGGCGGCTCTTCCTGTCTAATGGTCTTAGACTCATTCTGCCTAATCCCGTTAGACAGATCAAGTGCGCCACCGCGCCACAGATGGTATGACCAGTTGTTCGTTGACAGCAAATCCCGTCCTGCGCGAACAGTAACCATTCACTTCGCATGGAATTGAACGGTGCTCTCAGCGATGACGCGCCCGACCCGCGCACACCAACGAATCCTAAGATCTCACAGGAAATTAAGTTGCCCGGAAGGACGGTCGCGTGTATCTACAGGCGCTTAATCTCCTGAGGCGGTTCGCGGAGAGGGCGTTCCAGGCCGTGAGCGGTGATCTCTCCTTCGAGCAGTTGCGCGACCTGATCCATCCAGGCGGTCACACGCCGTTGATCCAGCGTCGGCGCGCGGTTCTCATCCACTCACGCGTGCGCATGGTCGCGGCGGCCTTCGCCGTCCTGACGCCGCTGTGGGTGGTCATCGACGTCGTCATCTTCGGCTGGCCGCTGTGGGGCTATCTGGCGGCCTTGCGTCTGGTGGCGAGCGCCGCGTTCGGCGCGCTGGCGGTGGGATACCGCATCAGCGACGACATGGGCAGCGCGTGGCGCGGGCTGGCCTTGCTGTTGGCCGTGCCGACGGTGTTCTTCATCATCTCCCACCCCATCCTGAACGAGCATGAGATCGTCGGCGTCGCCGCGGCGGTGGCCGCCGGATACGCGTTTCTGCCCTTCGTGATGGTGGCGGGGCTCAGCGTCTTCCCGCTGACGGCGGGGGAGAGCGCCGTGTTTGCCCTGCCCATGCTGTCGGCGCATCTGCTGGCCGGCGTCTACGGGTCGCTGGTGTTCCCCTTCCCATCCTACCTCGGCGCGCTGTGGCTGCTGATGCTGATCATGGTGGTGGCGACGCTGGCGGCGATGAGCCAGCTGCACTTCATGATGGCTCTGGTCGATCAGGCATCGCACGACGGGCTGACCGGCGCCTTCTCCCGCCGCATCGGCGAGGAGCTTCTGCGCCTCCAGTTCGCGCACGCCCAGCGGTCGGACTATCCCCTGGCGGTGGTCTTCTTCGATCTGGACAACTTCAAGGGCATCAACGACCGCTTCGGCCACGACGAGGGCGACAAGGTGCTGCGCGGTGCGGCCGAGGCCATCCGGGAGATGCTGCGCCAATCGGACGTTCTGGTGCGCTGGGGCGGCGAGGAATTCGTGGTCATCATGCCCAACACGCCCTGCGACGGTGCCCTGACCGCCGTGGAGCGGCTGCGCATCAAGGGCTTCGGCCTGCGCCCGGACGGCACGCCCCAGACCGCCAGCATCGGCATCGCCGAACACAGCCTCGACCGCCCGGCGGATTGGGAAAAGCTGGTCGATCTGGCCGACCACCGCATGTACCTCGCCAAGCAGAACGGCAAGGACCGCATCGTCGCGGGCGACAAGGTGTTCGAGGCGACGAACTGACGCCCCTTGCGGGCATGCCCGGTCTTCACGGATTGCGCGGATTTGGACACGGATGTCACGGAGGCCTTGCCCGTGGCCGGCACGCCTCCGATGCCGAAGTCAAAATCCGTGAAATCCGTGCCTAAATCCGTGAAATCCGTGAAGAAGAGCGGCTTTTGCACAAACGAAAACCGCCCGGAAGGTCTCCCCTCCGGGCGGCGGATCCTCGTGCCCCATCAGAAGCGCCGGGCCGGCTACTCGTTGCGCTGTCCCAGGAACTGAAGCAGGAACTGGAACAGGTTGATGAAGTCGAGATACAGGGTCAGCGCGCCCATCAGGGCCAGCTTGCCGCCGCTCTCGTGGTCGTAGCCCTCGGCATACTGCTCCTTGATCGCCTGCGTGTCCCAGGCGGTCAGGCCGGTGAAGATCAGGACGCCGATGGCCGAGATGGCGAAATGCAGCGCCGGCGACTGGAAGAACAGGTTCGCCAGCATGGCGATGACTAGACCGATCACGCCCATCATCAGGAACGAGCCCATCTTCGACAGGTCGGCCTTGGTCGTGTAGCCGTACAGGCTCATCGCCAGAAAGGTCGCGGCCGTGACGAAGAAGGTCAGCGCGATGCTCGCCCCGGTGAAGACCAGGAAGATCGCAGCCATCGACAGGCCCATCGCGCCGCAGTAGGTCCAGAAGATCAGCTGGGCGGACGCGAAGGACAGCCGGTTGATGCCGAACGACAGCACCATCACGAAGGCCAGCGGCGCCAGCATCACCACCCATTTCAGCGGCGTGCCGAAGATCGCCTGCATCATGGCCGGGCTGGTCGAGACCAGGAAAGCCACCAGGCCGGTCAGGACGAGGCCGGCGCCCATGTAGTTGTACACGCGCAGCATGTGCTGCCGCAGGCCCTCGTCGAAGTAGCCCCGATCGACCGTGCGGCCGGCGGTCGCGTATCGGTTAAAGGTCGGGTCAGCCATGGTCATCCTCGGAAAATGTGATTCCCGTCGTCATGACATATTGGCGACCGCGACCTGGACTTCAACGACCACCGGAAGCGCAGCCATACTGTGAAACAACGTTCATGACCTTGCCATGTGCGGTTCAGGCAAGGCGAACACTGTTCATCGAAGGCTATTCATTGCGCAGCAGGGGCGCCGATGGCTGCCCCAGCGCCCGCCACGTCCCGTAAAAGCCGAAGGCCAGCGTGATCGCCGTGCTGAGCAGCGCCGTGGTGACGACGGCCGACGGCAGGAACGTCCAGTCCCAGCGCATCATGAAGGTCAGCACCGCCCAGGCGGTCAGTGTACCGATGCACCCGGCGATGGCGGCGGTGAGGATGCCCAGCAGCCCATATTCCAGCAGGAAGGCGCGTAGCACGTCGGCCCGCGTGGCGCCCAGCACCTTCAGCACCACCGCGTCGTAGACCCGGCGGCGGTGCCCGGCCGCGACGGCGCCGGCCAGCACCAGCGTGCCGGCGGCCAGCGTGATCGCGGCGGTGATGCGCACCGCCGTGCCGATGTGGCCCAGCATGCCGTTCACCGTGTCCAGCGCGTCCTTCACCCGCACCAGCGTGACGTTGGGGAAGCGTTGCAGGACGGCGCGCTGCACCTGCGACTCGGCGTCGGGCTTGGCGCGGACGGTGGCGATCCAGGTCTGCGGCGCGCGTTCCAGCGTGCCCGGCGCGAAGACCAGCGTGAAGTTGATGGCCATGGTCGCGAAATCGGCGGCGCGCACGTTGGCCACCGTCGCCTCGATGGTGCGGCCCAGGATGTTGATGCCCAGCGTCGCACCGGGGCCGATGCCGAAGGCGTTCGCCACGCTCTGGTGGATGGAGATCAGCGGCGGCCCGGTGTAGTCCTCCGCCCACCAGGAGCCGGCAACGATCTCCGAATGCTCGGGCAGCTTGGCGGAGTAGGTGATTCCCCGGTCGCCGGACAGAATCCAGGCCTGGTCCGGGTTGGCGAGCGCCTTTTCCGCCTCCTGCCCGTTCACCCGCTCGATCCGGCCGCGCAGGGACGGCACGGCCTCGAAGCCGCTGGTGTCGGGGATGCCGGTGACCAGCTGGCGCAGGGGCTCGAACTGGTCGGGCTGGATGTCCACGAAGAAGAAGCTGGGCGCGTCCTTCGGGATGGTCTCGTTGACCCGGCGGGAGAAGTTGCCCTCGATCAGCGCGATGGCGACCAGCACCGTCAGGCCGAGGCCGAGCGACAGCACCACCGTCCCGGTCGGGTTGCCCGGCCGGTAGAGGTTGGCGAGCGCCAGCCGCAGCCCCGGCCGGCGTGGGCGCCCCACGGCGGCGGCCCCCTTGGTGACCAGCCACGCCGCCACGCGGAAGGCGCCGAAGGTGGCGATGGAGCCGCCGACGAACCACGCGGCGAAGACCTTGTTCTGCGCCGTGGCGATGGCGAGCGCGGCCAACGCGGCGACGGTGACGGCCATGGCGACCAGATAGACGGCGCGCGGCCGCCCGCCGGCCGGGGCGATCACGTCGCGGAACAGCGCGCCCGCCGGCACCTCCCGCGCGCGGCCGAGCGGCCACAGCGAAAAGGTCAGCGCCGTCAGCACGCCGTACAGCGCGGCCAGCGCCAGGGCGCCGGGATAGACACCGATGCGCGCGGAGACCGGGAGAAGATCCTCAAGAAGAACGCCGAGGCCCAGCGGCGCCACCGCGCCCAGCGCCAGCCCGAAGACGATGCCCAGCGCCGACAGCGCCAGGATTTGCAGCAGGTAGAGCTGGAAAACCAGATCGCCGGGCGCGCCCAGGCATTTCAGCGTCGCGACCGTCCGCGCCCGTGAGTCGAGGTGGCTGCGCACCGCGTTGCCGACGCCGACGCCGCCGACCAGCAGGGCGGTCAGGCCGACCAGCGTCAGGAACAGGGTCATGCGCTCGATGAAGCGCTCCACCTGCGGCGAGGCGTTGGTGAAGTCGCGCACGCGCCAGTTCGCGTCCGGGAAGCGCTCCTTCAGCGCCGCCTGCCACGCGGTCAAGGTGGTGCCGGGATTGAGCGCGACCTTGGCGTTCCAATAGACGATGCTGCCCGGTTGCAGCAACCCGGTCTGTTCCAGCGACGGCAGCGCCACCATCAGCCGGGGGCCGAGCGAGAAAGCGTTGGAGGAGGCGCGGTCCGGCTCACGCGCCAGCACGCCGCGAACGACGTAGGCACCATCGCCCAGCTGGATCGTGTCGCCGACCTTCAGCGACAGGCGGTCGAGCACGCTTTCCTCGACCACCGCGCCCCAGGCCCCGTCCTTGTTGGACAGCGCGTCCTGAAGGTCGCCGGCCGGGCGCAAGGTTGGCTGGCCGTAGAGCGGGTAGAGGTTGTCCACAGCCTTCAGCTCGACCAGGGAGGAGCGCACGCCGTCGCCGGAGCGCGCCATGGCCCGCATCTCCACCGACTGCGACACCCGGCCGGATTGCTCAAGGTAGGCGCGCTGCTCGCCGGTGACCGGGCTGTAGATCTGCCGCACCGCCACGTCGCCGCCGAGGATGGCGCGCCCGTCCGACTGCAAGCCGGCGAGGATGCCGCCGGACACCGACTGCACGGCGGCGATCGCCGCCACGCCCAGCGTCAGGCAGGCGAGAAAGATCCAAAAGCCCTTGAGGCCGCCGCGCAACTCACGGCGGGCGAAGCGGAAGGCGAGGGGAAGGTTGTTCATGGCGACACCAAGGGCCGGAAAAATTTCACCACCAAGGCACCAAGACACCAAGGAGCCACGGCCTGCCCAAGTCGGGGATTCTTGGTGTCTTGGTGCCTTGGTGGTGAATTTCCAAGCCGTACGAGCACGGTTACTCCCCCGCCACGCGGACGCGTTCGGCGCGGGCGGCCAGCCCGTCGTCCACGATGCGGCCGTCCTTCAGGCGCACCGTGCGGTCGCAGCGGGCGGCCAGCGCCGGGTCGTGGGTGATCAGCACCAGCGTCGTGCCGCGCCGCTCGGCGAGGTCGAACAGAAGCTCCACGATGGTGGCGCCGGTGT
>JAEZID010000299.1 GCA_023416195.1 Pseudomonadota bacterium
AACTCGGAAAAGCCGCGATCCGTCGCGCGCACGGTGCCGCGGTCCAGCCACAGCGTCCGCTTCGCCAGCCGGTTCAGGAAGGCGCGGTCGTGCGAGATCAGCAGCAGCCCGCCGCGATAGGCCAGCAACTCCTCCTCCAGCCACTCGATGGTGGGGAGGTCGAGGTGGTTGGTCGGCTCGTCCAGCAGCATCACGTCGGGGTCGCCGACCAGCGTGCGGGCCAGCGCCGCGCGCCGCGCCTCGCCGCCCGACAGCGTGTTGGGGTCGAGATGCCCGGCGACCTGCAAGCGGTCCAGCACCGCGTCCACCCGGTGCGCCTCGTCCTGCTCGTCCGCCGGCAGCCCGCCCGCGACGTAATCATGGACGGTCGCGCAGCCGGTGAAGTCCGGCTCCTGCGGCAGGTAGGCGATGCGGGCGCCCGGCTGCACGAAGACCTGCCCGCCGTCCGGCTGGACCATGCCGGCGAGCACCTTCATCAGCGTGGACTTGCCGGACCCGTTGCGCCCGACCAGACAGGCCTTGTCGCCGCGCCCGATGGACACGTCGATGGTTTCGAACAGCGGCCGGCCGCCGAAGGTGATGGACACGCCCTGAAGCGCGGTGATGGGAGCGGGAGGAGCCATGACCCGGAAGATGGAGAATGAAGGGCCGCTTTTATAGCCCGCCGGCCCGCCCGCCGCGACCGAATTCCCTCTCCCGCCTCGGGAGAGGGAAGGGTGAGGGTAAATCCAAGGATCACCGCCTTGATCCTTGCACGACCCTCACCCGGCGCCTTCGGCGCCACCCTCTCCCGAGGCGGGAGAGGGGAAATCACCCCCGCCCGCGCTCCTTCACCACCCGGTCGTAGGCCGCGTTGATCGCGGCGACCTTGTGGGTGGCGAGGTCGATGAACTCCTGCGGCAAGCCCTGCGCGATCAGCCGGTCGGGGTGATGCTCCAGCACCAGACGGCGGTGCGCCGCCTTCACCTCGTCATCCGTCGCCGCGCGCGACACGCCCAGCACGCGGTAGGGATCGGTGTCGTCCGCCGTTCCCGCCATGTGGTGCCCGGCCAGGATGCGCTCGAAATCGGCGTCGGCGAATCCGAAGATCCGCGCCACGCTGCGCAGATACTCCACCTCGGTCTCGTGCAGCTCGTCGTCGGCCTCGGCGATCATCAGCAGGCTGTCCAGCAGCTCTTCCAGAACCGCGTGCCGGTCCTCGAACAGCGCCGCGATCTGCCGCGCGTACTCCTCGAATCCGTGGGTGTCGCGCCGCGCGAGGTCGAAGACGCGGCCGACGTTGTCCAGCTCCTCCGGCGGCACCTGGAACAGGCGCTTGAAGGTGTCCACCTCCACGCGCTTCACCACCCCGTCGGCGCGCGCCATCTTGGCGGCCAGCGCGATGACGCCGATGGTGAAGGCGATGGACTTGGTGGCGTCGTCCGGCGCGGACGTCCCGTCCAGCCGGAAGCGGCGCACCGCGTGCCCGGCCGCCAGCCCCACCAGCGCGCCGATCGGTCCGCCGATGGCGAAGCCCGCGGCCCCGCCCAGGATCGTGCCCCAGATGCTCATTGCGAAAACGCCTCTTGCCGGATGAGGCGCAGCATAACGGCCGGCCTCCGCCCCGCCAACTGTTGCCTCATGGCCACAAGCTTGGCCTTTTCCGGCCGTAGACCTTGCCATTCATGTTGCGCTGCACCATTTCGGGATGCAGTGTCGCATTCATATGACGTTCGGCTGGGTCAACGGCCGGCATTGTGGGGACGAGCGCTCTCAAGCGGTGCGTTTATCGGTTCGACAAACGTGAGCGACAAGAGCCATGCCCGCCTTCCGCAAGCTTCTTCCCACCGAACGGGACCGGTATCTGGCGCACCTGCTGCGGCTGGACCGGGCTGACCGCTACGCGCGGTTCACCGGCACCATTTCCGACGAGGTCATCCGGCGGCACGTCGCCGGCCTCGATTGGGGCCGCAGCATTCTGGTGGGGGCCTTCGTCCAGGGCGAACTGCGCGGCGCGGTCGAGCTGTGCACCGACCGCCTGCTCTGGCCGAATCAGGCCGAGCTGGGGATCAGCGTGGAATCGGGCCTTCAGGGGCAAAGGGTCGGCACCACCCTGATTCGCCGCACCCTGACCATCGCCGCCAACCGCTCCATCCAGCAGGTCCACATGATCTGCCTCGCCGACAACGTCCGCATGCGCGCGCTGGCGCGCAAGCACGGCGGCCGGATGGAACTGGACGGCGGGGAGTTCTCGGTGACCTTCGACCTGCCGCGCCCGAACCAGTTCTCCCTGGCGCTGGAAGCGCTGGAAGACGGGGCCGGCGCCTTCGGCACCGTTCTCGACCGTTTCCAGGGCGCCGCCCTCGACGGTGCACTCCTCCGCCGCGCGGCGTAAAGCGCCACGCATTTCACCTTCCCGCCAGCTTCCGGTTGACCTGCGCCGCCGGATCGCCACACTCCGTCCCAAACCCAAGAAGAACGGGGAGTAAGGGCGATGACCACCCAGTCGAACGGCCACACATCGAATGGCAAGTGGCAGTTCTGGATCGACCGGGGCGGCACCTTCACCGACATCGTGGCGAAGCGGCCCGACGGCTCGGTGGTGACGCACAAGCTGCTGTCCGAGAATCCGGAGCGCTACCCGGACGCCGCCATCCAGGGCATCCGCGACCTGCTGGGCCTCGCCCCCGACGACTCCATCCCGGCCGAGGCGGTGGAGGCGGTGAAGATGGGCACCACCGTCGCCACCAACGCGCTGCTGGAGCGCAAGGGCGAGCGCACCGTCCTCCTGATCACCGAAGGGCTGGGCGACCAGCTGCGCATCGGCTACCAGGCGCGGCCGAAGATCTTCGCGCGCCGCATCGTCCTGCCCGAACTGCTCTACGACCGCGTGATCGAGGTGCCGGAGCGCCTGATGGCCGACGGGACGGAACTGAAGCCCGTCGATCTGCGCGCCGTCCGCCTCCAGCTCGAGGACGCCTTCCGCGAGGGCTTCCGCTGCGCCGCCATCGTGCTGATGCACGGCTACCGCTTCCCCGAGCATGAGAATCAGGTCGCCTCGCTGGCCCGCGCGGTCGGCTTCACCCAGGTGTCGGTCAGCCATGAGGTCAGCCCGCTGATGAAGATCGTCGGGCGCGGCGACACCACCGTGGTGGACGCCTACCTCTCGCCGATCCTGCGCCGCTACGTCGATCAGGTGGCCGGGCAACTGAACGGCACCCGCCTGATGTTCATGCAGTCGAACGGCGGACTGACCGACGCGCGCTTCTTCCAGGGCAAGGACGCCATCCTCTCCGGCCCGGCCGGCGGCATCGTCGGCGCTGTGCGCACCGCGCGCATGGCCGGCTTCGACCGGGTCATCGGTTTCGACATGGGCGGCACCTCCACCGACGTGTCCCACTACGCGGGCGAGTACGAGCGCGCCTTCGACACGGTGGTGGCCGGCGTGCGGATGCGCGCCCCGATGATGCACATCCACACCGTGGCGGCGGGCGGCGGCTCGGTCTGTGTCTTCGACGGCAGCCGCTTCCGCGTCGGCCCGGAAAGCGCGGGGGCCAACCCCGGCCCGGCCTGCTACCGGCGCGGCGGCCCGCTGACGGTGACCGACTGCAACGTCATGGTCGGCAAGCTGAACCCGAAATTCTTCCCGCACGTCTTCGGCCCCGACGCCGACCAGCCGCTCGACGCCGCCGTCGTCCGCGAGAAGTTCACCGCTCTCGCCGCCGAGGTCCGGGAAAAGCTCGGCACCGACCTGACGCCGGAACAGGTCGCGGAGGGCTTCCTGAAGATCGCCGTGGACAACATGGCGAACGCGATCAAGAAGATCTCGGTCCAGCGCGGCTACGACGTCACGCAATACACGCTGAACGGCTTCGGCGGGGCCGCCGGGCAGCATGTCTGCCTCGTCGCCGACGCGCTGGGCATGCGCAAGGTCTTCCTGCACCCGCACGCGGGCGTGCTGTCCGCCTACGGCATCGGCCTCGCCGACACCGTCGCCATCCGCGAACGCGCGGTGGAGGCGCGCCTCGACGACGCCCTGGTCGCTGCCCTCGACCGGATCCTCACCACGCTGGAGGCCGAGGGCCGCGCCGAACTCGCCCGCCAGGGCGTGGAGGACGCACGCACCGCCGTCCACCGCAAGGCGCACATCAAGGTGGAGGGCTCCGACAGCCCGCTGATCGTCGATTTCGGCCCGCTCGCCGCCATGACCGCGGCGTTCGAGGCGGCGCACCGCCAGCGCTACGGCTTCATGATGGAGGGCAAGCCCCTGGTGGTCGAGGCCGTCTCGGTCGAGGCGGTCGGCCACACCGACAGCGCCGACGACGGGGATCTGCCCAACGTCACCGGCGCCTTGCCGCGCCGCCTCTCGACCCTCACCATCCACAGCGGCGGCCAGAAGCGCGAGGCCCCGGTCTACGACCGCGACCAGCTCCAGCCCGGCAACCGCATCACCGGCCCGGCCATCATCCGCGAGAAGATCGCCACCACCGTGATCGAGCCCGGCTGGATCGCCGAGGTGACGCGCAAGAACCACCTCGTCCTCACCCGCTACGAGGCGCTTCCCCAGCGCCTCGCCATCGGCACCAAGGCCGACCCGGTGATGCTGGAGGTCTTCAACAACCTGTTCATGTCCATCGCCGAACAGATGGGCTTCACGCTGGAAAAGACCGCCTATTCCGTGAACATCAAGGAACGGCTGGACTTCTCCTGCGCCCTGTTCGACCGGGACGGCGGCCTGATCGCCAACGCCCCGCACATGCCCGTGCACCTTGGTTCCATGGGCGAGAGCGTGCGCGCCGTCCGCGAGGGCCGTGGCGCGGATCTGAAGCCGGGCGACGTGGTGATGCTGAACGACCCCTACCACGGCGGCACGCACCTGCCGGACATCACCGTGGTCACCCCGGTCTTCGACGACGCCGGCAAGGAGGTGCTGTTCTACGTCGCCTCGCGCGGCCACCACGCCGACGTCGGCGGCATCACCCCCGGCTCGATGCCCCCCGACAGCCGGACCATCGAGGACGAGGGCGTCCTCATCGACAACTTCCTGCTGGTCGAGGGCGGCCAGTTCCGCGAACAGGCGGTCATCGACCTCTTCACCGCGGGGCCGCACCCCGCCCGCAACGTCCAGCAGAACCTCGGCGACCTGAAGGCGCAGATCGCCGCCAACGAGCAGGGCGTGCGCGAGCTGCGCCGCATCGTCGGCCAGTTCGGGCTGGACACGGTGCGCGCCTACATGCGCCACGTCCAGGACAACGCGGAGGAGCAGGTCCGCCGCGCCATCGACGTGCTGACCGACGGCGACTTCGTCCAGGAGTTGGACAACGGCGCGGTCATCAAGGTCCGCATCTCCATCGACAAGGCCAACCGCTCGGCCACGGTGGACTTCACCGGCACCAGCGCGCAGCTGCCCAGCAACTTCAACGCCCCCAGCGCGGTCTGCCGGGCCGCCGTGCTCTACGTCTTCCGCACGCTGGTGGACGACGAGATCCCGATGAACGAGGGCTGCCTGCGCCCCATCGAGATCATCATCCCGCCGGGCTCCATGCTGGCGCCCAGCTACCCCGCCGCCGTGGTCGCCGGCAACGTGGAGACCAGCCAGTGCATCACCGACGCGCTGTACGGCGCGCTGGGCGTTCTGGCCGCCGCGCAGGGCACCATGAACAACACGACCTTCGGCAACGAGCGGCACCAGTATTACGAGACGGTCTGCGGCGGTTCCGGCGCCGGCCCCGGCTTCCACGGGACGGACGCGGTGCACACGCACATGACCAACTCCCGCCTCACCGACCCGGAGGTGCTGGAGTGGCGCTTCCCCGTCCTGCTGGAAAGCTTCCGCATCCGCCGGGGTTCGGGCGGCGAGGGCCAGTGGCACGGCGGCAACGGCGTGGTCCGCCGCCTGAAGTTCCTGGAGCCGATGACGGCGGCCATCCTGGCCAACCACCGCCGCGTGCCCCCCTTCGGCCTGAAGGGCGGCGAGCCGGCGATGACCGGCCGCACCTGGGTCCAGCGCACCGACGCCACCGTCCAGGAACTCGGGCCCCAGGACAAGACCGCCATGAACGTGGGCGACGTGCTGGTGGTGGAAACCCCCGGCGGCGGCGGCTACGGGGAGGCATGATACGGACGGCGCCGGCCGTTCGGCTGACCCTTCGATCACCCGGTGTTCGAAGGAGGCCGCAGGCCGGCGTGCCCCCGACCGAAAGTGCCGTTTTGTCGCGTTGACCTCGCGCGCGCCGCGACCGATAGTTTCGCGATGCGCGAACAAGAACCTCCGCTTGAGGACATCCTCCGCAACCTTCACGCCCTTTTCGAGAGCGAAAAGGAAATCGTGCAGGACGCCCGCTCGCTCGGCCGCCGCCTCGACCGCTCGGAGGCGGGGCAGGGCGAGACCCGCGAACTGCTCTCCCGCATGGAAGAGCTGCTGGGCCGGGTGCTGGACAACCAATCCGCCCTGCTGGTCCAGCTGGAAACGCTCGCCGCCGAACGGCGCGAGCTGGACCGTCTGGAGGGTCTCGTCCTGCGTCTGATCGCCCGCCTGCCGCTGGCCGGCATGTCCGACCGGCCCGAGACCAAGGTCCCCGATCCGGTCAATTGAGTCCGCGCCTCCCGCACCCCGTCCGGCCGGGGCGCCGTTCTGGAGAGGTGACGCGCCAGCTCTGCGCGCATCCGGCTTGCCACCATCCCCGCGCGGCCTTAGCGTGCTTGGTCATACCAAGCAACAACGGACCCGCAGGGAGACCCCGTCCATGACCGCCGTTCACGCCCAACCGCGCGTTGCCCTCACCGACGAAGCCAAGGCCGAATTCAAGGCCCTGCTGGGCGAGCGGTTCAGCACCTCCGGCGCGGTGCGCGACCATCACGGCAAGGACGAGTCCTATCATACGGCCTTCCCGCCGGACGGCGTGGCCTTCGCCACCTCGACGGCGGAGGTCAGCGCCATCGTCCGGATCTGCGCCAGGCACAAGCTGCCGATCATCCCCTTCGGCACCGGCACCTCGCTGGAAGGCGGCATCGCGGCGCTGCACGGCGGCGTCTGCATCGACGTGTCGGGCATGAAGGAAATCCTGCGCCTCAGCCCGGAGGATCTGGACGTCACCGTCCAGGCCGGCGTGACGCGCAAGCAGCTGAACGAATATCTGCGCGACACCGGCCTGTTCTTCCCCATCGACCCCGGCGCCGACGCCTCGCTGGGCGGCATGGCCTCGACGCGGGCCAGCGGCACCAACGCGGTGCGCTACGGCACCATGCGCGAGAACGTGCTGGGCCTCACCGTCGTGCTGCCCGACGGCCGCGTCATCAAGACCGGCGGGCGCGCCCGCAAGTCGGCGGCCGGCTACGACCTGACGCGCCTGTTCGTCGGCTCCGAAGGCACGCTGGGCATCATCACGGAAGTGACGCTGCGCCTCTACGGCATCCCGGAGGCCATCTCCGCCGCCGTCTGCCCGTTCAAGGACATCCGGGGCGCGGTGGACACGGTGATCCAGACCATCCAGTCCGGCATCCCCGTCGCCCGCATCGAGCTGCTGGACGAGGTCCAGATGGACGCGGTCAACAAATACTCCAAGCTCGACTACGCGGTCGCCCCGACCCTGTTCTTCGAATTCCACGGCACGCGGCGCGGCGTCGAGGAGCAGGCGGAAATGGTCGCGGCCATCGCCGCCGAGAACGGCGGGACGGAGTTCGCCTGGGCGACCCGGCCGGAGGACCGCTCCAAGCTCTGGCAGGCCCGCCACGACGGCTACTACGCCGCGCTGGCGCTGCGCCCCGGCGCGAAGGGCTGGCCGACCGACGTGTGCGTGCCGATCTCCCGCCTCGCCGACTGCATCCTGGAGACCAAGCGCGACATTGCCGAGTCCAGCCTTCTCGCCCCTCTCGTGGGCCATGTCGGCGACGGCAACTTCCACCTCGTCTACGTCATCGACCCCGACAAGCCGGAGGAGATGGCCGAGGCCAAGCGCCTGAACGACCGCATGGTCGCCCGCGCGCTGGCCATGGGCGGCACCTGCACCGGCGAGCACGGCATCGGCTACGGCAAGATGGAGTTCCTGGAGCAGGAGGCCGGCGCGGCCTTCGCCGTCATGGGCGAGCTGAAGCGCGCCTTCGACCCGGACAACATCATGAACCCCGGCAAGGTGGTGCGGGTCTGATCCCCGGCCCTATCCGCAAGGCGGGGTGATGAAGCGAGAGGCTTTGCCTCTCGCGCTCTCCACCAAGGGCCGATGTGGCCCTTGGATCCCGGGACTTTAACCCCCCTCGCCCGCCCCCGGCGGGAGAGGGAGGGGCCCACGGCAAAGCCGTGGGAGGGTGAGGGCAAGGTTTTTATAACCGCTTTTCCCGAGCGTTGGCGCTCGTCGGCAACGCTGAGGAGGTCAAGAACAGCAACGCCCTGGTAATCAATGGAGAACCTATCCGTCTCTGGGGCATCGACACGCCCGGCCTCAACCAGCTCTGCAACGGCGCCGACAGCCAGCCTTTCCGTTGCGGTATGGCCGCGCGCACCGTGCTGGAGCCCTGACCAGAGACCGCGAGGTCGTCTGCGACATGATCCGCCTGACCCCGACGATGGTCCCTCAAGGCATCTGCTCTCCCGAGGGCACCGACTTGCAGGCCCGCATGGTTTCGCTCGGCTTCGCCTGCGACGTAAGCGGCGGCCTCTACTTCGCGGACGAAGCCTGCGCGGAGGAACGCCGCCTGGGCTTGTAGAGTGGGGCGTTCGTGGCCTCGGCGGTTCAGGCGGGATAATAAAATTGCATATGATCGAGTGGCGTGCCTCTTCTCGTTTGAATTTTACCTGATGCCTAATTTATCTCGTAGGTCTTGTCTCCAAGATGGATAATTGTTTTTATTCCCCTATTCATCAATTCAAAAGCAGGGTTTTTGGGGAGTTCCGCCTGAGTCGGAATTAATGCTGCATATACATCTACTCCTCCATAAAAACAAAGACGGAATAAACGCAATCCAAATTCATCTTCGTCGGTGATCTGGTAATAAAAAATATCTGGATTGCCGCCAAATTTCTCCTTGCCGCGCAGTTCAATTTCGACCTTGTCTCTTATAAAACGCGAAAAATTGCGTGGTCCTGCTTCTTTTTGCTCAAGGTATCCCAGATGAATTTTTGTGTTTCCGGCAAATTTCGTTTTAAATTGATGAAAAATAACCCCCGGACAACGTGGTCAAAGCATTTTATGAGTCTATCGTGGTCTGGTGTTCCCCAGATGACCTCTAGAAAGCGATTGTTTTTCATGTCGATGCGATCAATAACTCGTCGCTCTGTAAACACCTCGTCTAATAGTTTGTTGGAAACGCGATGTAGAGCCCTTGTGACTTTTCCTATCCTGTGTCTAATTCCAATAGAATTATTTCCGAATATTCCGGCAAGACTAACCATCAGAAATTCGTCGTCTTTTGATTTTGCTGAATTGTGAAGTTTGCAGGAAGGTACTGTGATAAGATTTATTCTGAAATTTCTCCCGTCAAAATCTTTGCTTTCTGGAAAAAGATTTTTCGGCGGCACGTGCTCTCTGGAGCAGGCGGCTCTTTGGCACATATAGCACGTTTCCATGTGTGGCAACTCCAGGAACCAAAGTTATGCGCAATTCAGAGTCAAGATATTGAATCGTAGCGTCGTTGATGGCAATTTGTCTATGCGACAATGTGCGTCGCACAGAAAGCGTGTTAAGGGGAGGCGTTGCGGATGTGTGTCGTTGCCATCTTATTTTTGTATAATATTATAAATGGCTAGATTGTTTTTTGAATATGTTTTAAATATCCGAATGGACTTTCAGCCGGCGTTGCGCATGCTTGCCTCCAAGAAGTGAGGGAGCATCGCCCATTACCGTTTGCACCCGTCTCCCCTCCGGTGCAGGATACCGGCAACTTCCCCCACCCCCTCCCTGATCCCAGAGAGGGGCTTTCGGTGTCGATGGAATGACGAACGACCGGACTGAATCCCTTGAGAACCGGCGCAAGCGGCTGCGCTTCCGCTCCTGGCACCGTGGCATGCGCGAAATGGACCTGCTGATCGGCAGCTTCGCCGACGCGCATGTGCCGGATTTCGATCATGGCCAGCTCGACCGGTACGAGGCGCTCCTGGAACTCAGCGACCCCGATCTCTATAACTGGATGACCGGCCGCGAGCCGGTCCCGGCCGAGCATGACAACGACGTCATGCGGCTGTTGACGAAGTTCAAGTTCACGCCCCGACAGGGTTCCTGAAGGTTTCACCCTTGCCCAGCTTCGATCAGTTGCAACCCGGACGCTCCGGCCGCCTGCTGGTCGGCGGCGCGCCGGAAGGCTTCGACGCCCGCGTGCTCGCCGACCTCGCCAAGCGGGCGGGGGTGGGGGGCGTTCTGCACGTCGCTCTGGACGACTCCCGTGCCGCCCTGCTGGCGGAGGCGCTGGCCTTCTTCGCGCCGGGGCTGGAGGTGCAGGTCTTCCCCGCCTGGGACTGCCTTCCCTACGACCGCGTGTCGCCCAACGGCGGCATCGTGGCGCGGCGGATCGACGCGCTGACCCGGCTGCTGGAGCGCCGGGCGGAATCCGGGCCGCTGGTGGTGCTGACCACGGTGAACGCCGTCCTCCAGAAGGTGCCGCCCCGGGCGGCCTTCCGCGACGCGGTCTTCTCGGCCCGGCTGCGCGACCGGATCGACCTCGACCGGCTGCAACGCTACCTCGCCGGCAACGGCTACACCCGCGCCCAGACGGTGCGCGAGCCGGGTGAGTACGCCGTCCGCGGCGGCATCGTGGATCTGTTCCCGCCGGGCACCGAGGAGCCGCTGCGCCTCGACCTGTTCGGCGACGAGCTGGAGGCGGTGCGCAGTTTCGATCCCATGACCCAGCGCACCACCGACAAGCGCGACGGCGTGGACCTCAAGCCGATGTCGGAGGTCTTCCTGGACGAGGCGGGGATCGCGCGCTTCCGGTCGGGCTACCGGGAGCTGTTCGGGGCGGTGACCGACGACGACCCGCTCTACGAGGCGATCAGCGCCGGGCGCAAGTACGCCGGCATGGAGCACTGGCTGCCGCTGTTCCACGAGCGCCTGGACACCGTGCTCGACTACATGCCGAGGGCCATGGTCTCGCTGGACCACCAGGCGGTCGAGGCGCGGGACGCCCGGATCGCCCAGATCGACGATTTTCATGCCTCGCGCGAGGGCATGATGGCCATCGAGAAGCGGGCGGGATCGCCGGTCTACAAGCCGGTGCCGGCCGCCATGATGTTCCTCGACGCGCAGGGCTGGGACGACCGGCTGGCCGCCCACGCGGTGGTGCAGCTCCAGCCCTTCGGCACGCCGCCCGGCGCCAAGGGCACGGTCGACGCCGGCGGGCGCCGCGGCCATGATTTCGCGGAGGAGCGGGCGCGGCCGGACGTCAACGTCTTCGACGCCGTGAAGGACCACATCCGGGCGCTGCGCGCCGACGGGCGGCGGGTTCTGGTGGCCGGCTATTCGGCGGGCTCGCGCGACCGGCTGGCGGCGGTGCTGGCCGACCACGGCATCGAGGGGCTGGAGCCGGCCGAGACCATCGAGGAGGTGCGCCGCTTCGACCGCGGCATCACCGGCATGGTGGTTCTGGGGCTGGAGCACGGCTTCACCGCCGCCGACCTCGCGGTCATCACCGAGCAGGACATACTGGGCGACCGGCTGGTGCGGCCGACGGCGCGCAGGAAGCGCCGGGCGGCCAATTTCATTGCCGAGCACACGGCCCTGACCGAGGGCGATCTGGTGGTCCACATGGACCACGGCATCGGGCGCTACGACGGGCTGGAGACTCTGGAGGTGTCCGGGGCCCCGCACGACTGCCTGCGGCTGGTCTATGAGGGGGGCGACAAGCTCTACGTCCCGGTCGAGAACATCGAGGTGCTGACCCGCTACGGGTCGGAGGACGCCGGCGCCCAGCTCGACAAGCTGGGCGGTGCCGGCTGGCAGGGGCGCAAGGCGCGCGTCAAGAAGCGGCTGAAGGACATGGCCGAAGCGCTTCTGAAGATCGCCGCCGAGCGCATGCTGAAGCGCGCCGACCCGGTGCACACGCCGGAGGGCATCTACCAGGAGTTCGCCGCCCGCTTCCCCTATCCGGAAACCGAGGACCAGCTGAAGGTCATCGAGGAGGTCTTCACCGACCTCGCCAGCGGGCGCCCCATGGACCGGCTGGTGTGCGGCGACGTCGGATTCGGCAAGACCGAGGTGGCGCTGCGCGCCGCCCTGATGGTCGCCATGAGCGGCCAGCAGGTCGCCGTGGTGGTGCCGACCACCCTGCTGGCGCGCCAGCACTTCAAGACCTTCACCGCCCGCTTCGCCGGGCTGCCGCTGCGCGTCGTCCAGCTCTCGCGCATGGTGACGCCGCGGGAACAGACCAAGGTCAAGCAGGAGCTGGCCGAGGGCACCGCCGACATCGTCATCGGCACCCACGCCCTGCTGGGCAAGGGGGTGCAGTTCAAGCGGCTCGGCATGGTGGTGGTGGACGAGGAGCAGCATTTCGGCGTGAAGCAGAAGGAGCGGCTGAAGGAGCTGCGCGCCGATGTCCATGTGCTGACCCTGACCGCCACCCCGATCCCGCGCACCTTGCAGATGGCCCTGTCGGGGGTGCGCGAGCTGTCGCTGATCGCGACCCCGCCGGTGGACCGGCTGGCGGTGCGGACCTTCGTCCTGCCCTACGACCCGGTTGTGGTGCGCGAGGCGATCCTGCGCGAGCACTACCGCGGCGGCCAGACCTTCTACGTCTGCCCGCGGGTGGAGGATCTGCCCAAGGTCGCCGAGCGGGTGCGCGCGCTGGTGCCCGAGGTGAAGGTGGTCACCGCGCACGGCCAGATGCCCGCCGCCGAGCTGGAAGAGGTGATGACCGCCTTCGACGAGGGCAAGTTCGAGGTCCTGCTCGCCACCAACATCATCGAGAGCGGAATCGACATCCCCAACGCCAACACGCTGGTGGTGCACCGGGCGGACATGTTCGGCCTGGCCCAGCTCTACCAGATCCGCGGCCGTGTCGGGCGCTCCAAGGTGCGCGGCTACGCCTATCTCACCTACGCGCCGAACAAGCCGCTGACCGGCACGGCGCAGCAGCGCCTCCACGTCATCGAGACGCTGGACAGCCTGGGCGCCGGCTTCCAGCTGGCCAGCCACGACATGGACATCCGCGGCGCCGGCAACCTGCTGGGCGAGGAGCAGTCCGGCCACGTCCGGGAGGTCGGCGTCGAGCTGTACCAGCACATGCTGGAGGAGGCGGTGGCCACCGCCCGGGCCTCCATGGACGGGCAGGTCCCGGCCGGGGCGGCGGCGCAGGAGTGGACGCCGCAGATCAACCTGGGCACCCCGGTCCTCATCCCGGAGAGCTACGTCACCGACCTGACGGTGCGGCTGTCGCTGTACCGCCGCATCGCCGAGCTGGTGGACCGGGCCGAGGTGGACGGATTCGCCGCCGAGCTGATCGACCGCTTCGGCAAGCTGCCGGGCGAGGTCGAGAATCTGCTGGACGTGGTGACCATCAAGCAGCTCTGCCGCCAGGCCGGGGTCGAGCGGGTGGACGCCGGGCCGAAGGGTGCGGTGCTCGCCTTCCACGCCAACAGCTTCGCCGAGCCGGCCAAGCTGCTGACCTACATCGGCCAGCAGATGAGCCTGATGAAGCTGCGCCCCGACCACCGGCTGGTCTACACCCGCGACTGGGCCGACGAGGCCCAGCGCGTGCGCGGCGTCCACCGCCTGCTGAAGGATCTGGCGGCGATGGCCGCGGGCGGGGCGGTGCCCCGGGGCGAGCCGCCGCCCCGGCCGGGACCTGCCCGTCCATGGAGGCCC
>JAEZID010000492.1 GCA_023416195.1 Pseudomonadota bacterium
GCCTTGCAGGGGCGGCAAGGGCGCCTGATGCGGCGCCTGGAAGGCGGCGGCCCGGTCGGCGAGGCCGCGCGGCACGGAGGACCCGTAGCTGCCGCCCCAGCTCTGCACCGGGTTGTGGTAGGGTAGCGGGGAGCCGGATTGCGCGCCGTCCTCCGCCGGTTCCGGCCGCAGCGCGCCGAGCGTCGCCAGACCCACGGTGGTGGAGGCGCGGTGCCCGGCCCCGGCCAGCGCGTGCTTCAGGGCGCCGACGATCAGGCCGCGCACCAGCCCCTGGTCGCGGAAGCGCACCTCGGCCTTGGCCGGATGGACGTTCACGTCCACCTCCTGCGGGTCGAGGTCGAGGAACAGCGCCAGCATCGGGTGCCGGTCGCGCGGCAGGAAGTCGGCGTAGGCGGCGCGCACCGCGCCGACCATCAGCTTGTCCCGCACCGGGCGGCCGTTGACGAACAGGTGCTGGTGCCGCGCGGTCGGCCGGTGCAGGGTCGGCAGGCCGATCCAGCCGGCCAGGGTCACCGCCTCGCGCGCCGCCTGGACGGGCACGGCGTTGTCCTGGAAGTCCCGCCCCATCAGGGCGCCGAGCCGGGAGAGGCGCGCGTCCAGCAGGTCGCCCTGCGCCGCCGACAGCCGCAGCGCCGAGCGGGCGTCGTCGGCCAGCGTGAAGGCCACGCCGGGATGCGCCATGGCGAGCCGTTCGATGCAGTCGGAGATGTGTTCGAACTCCGTCCGGGCGGCCTTCAGGAACTTCAGGCGGGCGGGGACGGCGGCGAACAGGTCGCGCACCTCCACGCGGGTCCCCTGGGCGAGGGCGGCCGGCTGCGGGGTGCCCTTGGCGCCTGCGTCCACCATCAGGCTCCAGGCGCTGTCGGCCCCGCGCGGGCGGCTGGTGATGGTCAGCCGGCTGACCGCGCCGATGGAGGGCAGCGCCTCCCCCCGGAAGCCGAGGGAGCGGATGTCCAGCAGGTCGTCCGACGGCAGCTTGGAGGTGGCGTGCCGCTCGACGGCCAGCGCCAGTTCGTCGGGAGTCATGCCGCAGCCGTCGTCGGTGATGGTGATCAGCGACTTGCCGCCGTCGCGCACCACCACGTCGATGCGGGTCGCCCCGGCATCGATGGCGTTCTCCACCAGTTCCTTGACGGCGGCGGCGGGTCGCTCGACCACCTCGCCGGCGGCGATGCGGTTGACGAGCGTTTCGGGCAGCATGCGAATCGGCATGGCGTAGATATAGTGGGTCGGGAGGCGGAAAGCCACCAGTTGGGGAGGGTGGTGGCGGGTGGCGCGGGTCTTCCTGGACGGGCGGAGCCATGCGTGGGGCGCATGGGGCGAATTGTGCATCGTTGTGCAGATTTCGGGGATTTTCGAATCTGCACAATGGCGAAAATCGCCGGTTTCGTGTGTCGTTGCATGGGGTTGCTGGTGATCGTTCGTATGCCGTCATTGTGCATCGAATGCACAACGATGAGTGTGCGAACGATTTGGTCGGCTATGCGCGTGGCGCATCAACCAGTGCAACATCATGCAACATATTTTCGGGAATGTCGCACGAGCGCAGATCGCCCGTTGACAGCGCGGATCATACCGGAAGCGGGGGTTTGGGGCAACCAGGGTTTGAGTAGGGTACAGGTTGGCCAGAAACTTCCTAATGAGCTCTCAAAGGCTATGGGGCCGTTACCGCTTGGAGGATTTAGAGAAATTGAGGCCCATAAGGCGTGGCGCGGACTTTCTGTGCACTTATGAAAAGACTTTACGGAAGATTTTTCGCGCATTCCTTGCATTCTTGCGTGTTCAACGGCATAGTCACTTCGGGTGAAATGTAGGGGCGGCAATGATGCGTGTTTTGGGCTGGCTTATTGGGCAAATTCCAGGAGTTGTATTTGGTGTTCTCGCATCGTTAATTGCGAGCTATGCCTGGAGTGAGTACGACGCAGGTGGAAAAGATAGGAAGCTCATAGTCGATGTGGCAAAGGAAATAAATGCCAGAATGTTTTCTGCGCATCAAGCAAGTATAACGGCATTTGATCCTGTTAGATCCCTTGAGATCGTTAAAGATCTGTATGAGTCTACTCGTAGCGCTACTGATAATGATGTTTTTGAGGGGAAGAGGCTGGAAAACTTAACTTACATTTTAGCTAGCAAGTCGAGGGATGAGTCTGTAAAAATGCTGGCTGAGCGCATTAAATTTTTGACAAATGACTTTCCGATAGAATTTACTTTCCAAATGAAAGATAAGGATGAGATGTCCAGAGATAGCATATTTAATAATAAAGTTATAAAAATTCAGGAAAAATTATCTGATTACGCTTGTTGTGTTAAGGACGCGTTCGGGGTTGAGGGTGGTGCTTCTTGTTCCTCAGACCCAAATTACAATTATCAACTCAGGCATTGCATATTTAAGGAAAAAATACTAATCCCGCCGAGGGGGGCGCAATTAGAGCTGTTGCGTCCTTTTGAATATCAGGTGCGCCCTGAATTCTACAAGTAATATCTGCGCGGTTATTCATTTTTTGGGCCTTCCGCAATTTTTATCTGTAAATATGGCCTGCTGCTATAGAATTTTCCAGAGCTTTAATCTATCAGTTTTCCGAAGTGTTATGACAATAAGCCCCCTCCTTAACCCTCCCCCGCTTTGCGGGGGGAGGGAATTAAGCTTACGGGGACGATGGCCCCCTACCGATTCTTCCGGTACCACCCGATCAGGCCACTCGTCGAACTGTCGTGGGTCAGGGCGGCGTTGGGGCCGACCTGGAGTTCGGGGAGGATCTTGCCAGCGAGTTGCTTGCCAAGCTCCACGCCCCACTGGTCGAAGCTGTTGATGTTCCACACGATGCCCTGCACGAACACCTTGTGCTCGTAGAGCGCGATCAGGGCGCCGAGGGTCGCGGGGTCGAGCTTCTTGAAGAGGATGCTGTTGGAGGGCTTGTTGCCCTCGAACACGCGGTGGGGGACCAGGGATTCGATCTCGGCCGGGGGCTTGCCGGCCTTGGTCATCTCGGCGCGGACCTCGTCGGCGGTCTTGCCGCGCATCAGCGCCTCGGGCTGGGCGAAGAAGTTCGACAGAAGGATGCGGTGGTGGTCGCCGATGGGGTTGTGGGTTTCGGCCGGGGCCAGGAAGTCGCAGGGAACCAGCGACGTGCCCTGGTGGACCAGCTGGTAGAAGGCGTGCTGGCCGTTGGTGCCGGGCTCGCCGAACACCACGGGGCCGGTGGCGTAGTGGACGCGGTTGCCCTCGCGGTCCACCGACTTGCCGTTCGACTCCATGTCCAACTGCTGGAGGTAGGCGGGGAAGCGGTGCAGGTACTGGTCGTAGGGCAGCACCGCGTGCGACTGGGCGCCCCAGAAATTCACGTACCAGACGCCGAGCATCGCCATCAGCACGGGCATGTTCCGGTCGAGCGGCGCGGTGCGGAAATGCTCGTCCATGGCGTGGGCGCCGGACAGAAGCTCGGTGAAGCGGTCCATGCCGATGCCCAGCGCGATGGGCAGGCCGATGGCCGACCACAGGGAATAGCGGCCGCCGACCCAATCCCAGAAGCCGAACATGTTCGCCGGGTCGATGCCGAACTTCCGCACCTCCGCCTCGTTGGTGGAGACGGCGACGAAATGCTTGGCGATGTGGGCCTCGTCGCCCGCGGTTTCCAGGAACCAGCGGCGGGCGGAATGGGCGTTGGTCAGCGTCTCCTGCGTGGTGAAGGTCTTGGACGCGATGACGAACAGGGTCGTCTCCGGGTCCAGCCATTCCAGCGTCTCGGTCAGGTGGGTGCCGTCCACGTTGGAGACGAAGTGGATGCCGATCTGCGGGTGCAGATAGGGGGTCAGCGCCTCCGTCACCATCACCGGGCCGAGGTCGGAGCCGCCGATGCCGATGTTCACCACGTCGGTGATCTGCTGGCCGCTGTAGCCGGTCCAGGCGCCGTCGCGCACCTGTTTGACGAAGCGCTCCATGCGGCGGAGCACGCCGTTGACCTCCGGCATCACGTCCTGGCCGTCCACGATGACCGGGCGGTTGGAGCGGTTACGGAGCGCGGTGTGCAGGACCGCGCGGTCCTCGGTGATGTTGATCCGCTCGCCCGCGAACATGCGGTCGCGCCATTGCTCCACCCGCTGCTGGCGGGCGAGGTCGAGCAGGAGGGGGACCGTCTCCCCGGTGATGCGATTCTTCGAATAATCGAACAGCAGGCCGCAGGCTTCCAGCGAGAAGCGGTTGAAGCGGTCCGGATCGGCGGCGAACAGATCGCGCATGCGGATGTCGGCGACGTTCTCGCGGTGACGGATCAGGGATTCCCAGGCGGGCGAACGGGTGAGCGCGGACATTGGGCTTTTGCCTCCTTAACGCGTGCGCGGAGCCTAACACCAAATCGACGGGGCGGGGTACGCGCCAAAGCGCGCATTCGCCTGTGCACAAAGGTTTAAGCAACAGGCATAGGCCGAGCGGTGTTCTCTTTTTGAAACAGCAGGAGAGGGTGATATGGCCGAGCCGAAGGATCCGTTGAAAGCGCCTCCCGAGCCGAGTGAGGAGGAGCGCCGGGAGGATGGGCGTTCCGATCAGATCGGGATCATTCCGGGGAAGGTGCCAGGGCGTCCGGTCGAGCCGGGCGATCCGCGCTTTCCGGGAAGTCAGCCGGATTTGGCGTGAGGCATCCTTACCCCCACCCTAACCCTCCCCCGCTGGGCGGGGGAGGGGATTGGCGCCGTCCCCCGCCGAAGGTGGGGGAAGGTTGGGATGGGGGCCCGTTGCGGGACCTCAGCTTCCGCCGTCGAGCGTGCGGGTGGCGGTGACGCCCTCGGGCTTGCCGACGAGGACGGTCAGCAGGTTCGCGGGGTTGAGCAGGCGTTTCGCGACGCGCTGCACGTCGGCCTGGGTGACCGCGTTGATGAGGGCGTCGCGCTTGTCGAGATAGTCGATGCCCAGCCGGTCGCGGCGTACCTGCAACAGGATGCGGGCGATGGCCTGGGTCGAGCTGAATTGCAGGGGGAAGGAGCCGGTCAGGTAGGTCTTGGCGTCGGCCAGTTCCTGCTCCGTCACGCCCTGCTCGGCCATGCGCTTCCATTCCTGGCGCATGATGTCCAGGGCCTGCCCGGCCTTGGCGTTCATGGTGGAGCCGCCGGCCATGACCAGCGCCGAATGGTCCAGCGAGATCAGGTAGCTGTAGACGCCGTAGGACAGGCCGCGCTTCTCGCGCACCTCCTCCATCAGGCGGGAGCCGAAGCCGCCGCCGCCCAGCACGTAGTTCATCACCGTGGCCGCGTACCAGTCGGGGTCGGACCGCTGGATGCCCGGCTGGCCCATCAGCATGACCGTCTGCGCGGTCGGGCGGTTGGCGACCAGGGTTTCGCCCAGGCCCTGGGGCTTGGCGTCGGGGATGTCGGGCACGGCGGCCTTGGCGGGCAGGGCGCCGAACATGCGGTCGAGGGCCGCGCCCAGCTCCTCCGGCGTGATGTCGCCGGCGGCGGTGACCAGCAGGCGGTCGCGGCCGAACTGCGTCTTCGCGAAGGTCCGCAGGTCGTCCGGGGTGATGGCGGGCAGGGTTTCGAGCGTGCCCCGGATCTCGTCGCCGTAGGGGTGGCCGGGATAGGCGGTGGAGTAGAACAGGCGGCGCGAGACGTAGTTGGGGTCGGCCTGATCGCGGCGCAGGCTGGACAGCACGGCGGCGCGCATGCGCTCCACCGCCTCCGGGTCGAAGCGGGGTTCGGTCAGGGCGAGGCGGGTCAGTTCGACGGCCTCGTCGCGGTTCTCCTTCAGGGTGCGGAGGCTGCCGGTGAAGGCGTCGCGCCCCGCGTCGAAGCCCAGGGCGATGGCGTTGTCCTGAAGCTTCGCGGCGAAGGCCTGGCTGTCGTAGGGGCCGGCGCCCTCGTCCAGCGTGCGGGCGGCGAGGTTGGCGAGGCCGTCCTTGCCCTTGGGGTCGGCGGCTCCGGCGCCTTCGAAGGCCCATTCGATGGCGACGACGGGGACCTTGTGGTCCTCCACCAGCCACGCCTCGATCCCGCCGGGGCTGACCACGCGCTTGATTTCGATGGCGTGAGCGGGGAGGGCGACGAGGAAGAGGAGGCAGGCGCCGAGGGCGCGCGCGGCGATGGCGTTCATCTCAGCTTCCCTTGTCCTGAAGCGGCAGCAGAAGGCCGGTGACGTGGTTGGTCTTGCCCAGAACGGCGCGGGCGGCGGCGTTCACCTGATCGGCGGTCACGGCGTCGATGCGCACGGGCCAGCTTTCCACGTCGTCGATGGTCTGGCCGGTGGCCAGCGCGGCGCCCAGCGTCTGGGCCGGGCCGGTCAGGCTGTCGCGGGCATAGGCGGCCTCGGCCAGCATGCGCTTCTTGGCGGTGGCGACCTCCTCGTCGGTCACGCCCTTGTCGAGCAGCTTTTGGAGTTCGGCCTCCAGGGCGGCTTCCAGCTTGTCCATGGGGACGCCGGCGGCCGGCGAGGCGCCCATGCCGATGGAGCCGAGGTCGTAGGAGGTCGGGCTGTAGCCCAGCCACGCCGAGGTGGCGAGGCGCTGGTCCACCACGAGGCTGCGGTAGAGGCGGGAGGTCGGGCCGCCGCTCATGATCTCCGACAGGACTTGCAGCGGGTAGGCGTGGCCGTCCGGGTCGGTGCGGTAGGAGGGGGCGTGCCAGCTGCGGCGGATGGAGGGCTGGCGCACCTCGTCGTCGCGCAGGATCACGCGGCGGGCGGCGCCGATGGGCGGCTC
This sequence comes from Pseudomonadota bacterium, assembly GCA_023416195.1. Lineage (GTDB taxonomy): Bacteria > Pseudomonadota > Alphaproteobacteria > Azospirillales > Azospirillaceae > Azospirillum. The sequence goes on from JAEZID010000492.1 coordinate 6,684, forward strand.
CTGCACGCGGGCGCGCTCGGGCACCGGGGGGGCGGGGATGGCGCCGTAGTACTTCTCGGCCAGCGGCTTCAGCTCCTCGGCGGTGATGTCGCCGGACACGACGAGGATCGCGTTGTTGGGCGCGTACCACGTCTTGTAGAACTTTTCCGCGTCCTCGCGGGTCAGCTTGGCGATCTCCTGCGGCCAGCCGATGATCGGCGTGCCGTAGGGGTGATGGACGTATTGCGTGGCGTTGATCTGCTCGCCGATGCGGTCGGCGGGCTCGTTCTCAACGCGCTGGCGGCGCTCCTCGATGATGACGTCGCGCTCGGGATAGACGACCTCGTCGGTCAGGCGGAGGTTCGACATGCGGTCGGCCTCCATCTTCATGACCAGCTCCAGCCGGTCGCGCGCCACGTTCTGGAAGTAGGCCGTGTAGTCCCAGCTGGTGAAGGCGTTGTCGCGCCCGCCGTTCTTGGCGACTATGCGGCTGAAGGCGCCGGGGGGAAGCTCGTCCGTGCCCTTGAACATCAGGTGTTCGAGGAAATGCGCGATGCCCGACTCGCCGCGCGCCTCGTCGGCGGAGCCGACCTTGTACCAGACCATGTGGGTGACGACCGGCACGCGCTTGTTGGGGACGACCACCACCTGCATGCCGTTGGACAGCGTGAAGGTTTCCGGGAAGAAAACGCCCTTTTCGACCGCGAGGGCGGGAGACAGGGCCATGAGCGTGAGCATGCCCGCCGCGGCGAGGCGGCGGAAAAGACGGATGGCGGGGGACATTGGGAGCCTTCTCACATCCGAAACGAAAAAGGGCGCCCGGTTGGGCGCCCCTAGATACTGGTGTGGCCGGAGCCGTAGAACAATGCTTAGAACAGACCTTCCAGCGGGGCCTTGCGCTTGCGCTCGATGGTCGGGACCGTGCCGTCGTTGATCGCCTTGCCCTGGGCCTGGGCCTCGCGCAGGCGCTGGGCCTCCTTCTTCGGATCGACGACCTCGTAGGGCTGCTCCTGCTTCTGCCAGAACAGCAGCGTGTCGATCCAGCGCTTGTCGGCGACGACGAGCTGGGTGGTCTCCTGATCGACCTTGGAGCGGACGTCAGGCTCGATGCCGCTCTTGGCGGAAGCCTGGGCGATCAGGGAGGACTCGCCCTGGGTCTTGCCGGCGGCCGCGACACCGCGCGAGGAGCCGCCGAACACGGTCGCCGCCGCGACGGCGGTCGGGGTGGCGTCCTGCGGGCGGGCGGCGCCGGGGCGCGGCGGCGGCAGGGAGGACAGGCTGGGCGGCAGGGTCAGCGGCGCGCGGGACACGACGGTGAATTCGTCCGGGCTCTGGCGGTCCAGGCCGATGGTCTTGCGGACGTCCCCGCAGCCGGTCAGCGCCAGCGCGACGACCGCCAAGCCCAGCAGGGGCTTCACGTTACGCCGCAGGGTGGAGGAGGCGGAGGAAAGCATGGTCACGTTCAAGTCCCGTCGTGTGTCAGGCCGCGTCCCTTATAGCGGCTCCGTCGCGTGAACTATTACGACTTTTCGCGGCCCGCGAACAGCCCGTCGAGCACGAGAAGGGCGACGCCGACGCTGATTCCGCTGTCGGCGACGTTGAAGGCCCAAAAATGCCACCCCCCGATATGGAAATCGAGGAAGTCGGCCACCGCCCCGAAACGGAACCGGTCGATGACGTTGCCGATGGCCCCGCCGATGACCATGCCCAGCGCCAGCGCGACGTAGCGCCGGTCGGCCTGGCGCAGCCACATCACCAGCGCCACCACGATGGCCAGCGCCACGGCGCTCAGCACATAGGGCATGAAGGCGTGGGAGCTGCCGAAGGTGCCGAAGCTGACCCCGGTGTTCCAGGCCATGACGAGGTTGAAGAAGGGCGTCACCTCGACGACGTGGGGGATCGGCTGCATGACCACTTCCAGGATCCACCACTTGGTGAGCTGGTCGAGCAGGATCACGACGGCCGCGACGATCAGGCCGAAGGCCGTGTAGCTGCGGGTGCCGGACGCGGTCAGGTGGGTCATGGGTTCTCCCGAAGGTGCATGCGTTTTGCCCCCTCCCCATCCCTCCCCCGCTTTGCGGGAGAGGGGGCCTTGTTCCCTCCACCGCGTGAGCGGGGGAGGGTTAGGGAGGGGGCCGTTCCTTAGAACGCCGGTTCGGTGTCCACGGCTTCGGCGCAACGGAGGCACAACGTCGGGTGAGCGGTCGACTGGCCGACCTCCGGCAGGATCTTCCAGCAGCGCTCGCACTTCTCGCCGCCGGCAAGGCCGGGGACGACGGCGATGCCGGCCACGTCGGGCAGCGTGAAGGCGCCGTCCGGGGCCGCGCCCTCGGTCACCGCGATCTGCGAGGTGATGCAGACCTCGGCGAAGTCCACGTCGGCCAGCAGCGCCTTGGTCGCGGCGTCCACGAAGACGGTCGGCTCGGCCTGGAGGGAGGAGCCGATCTTCTTGTTGGCGCGCTCAAGCTCCAGCGCGCCGGTGACGACGCGGCGGACGTTGCGGATCGCCTCCCACTTGGCGGCCAGGGCGTCGTCGCGCCAGTCGGCGGGGATGGTCGGGAACACGCGCAGGTGCACGCTGTCCTCGCTCCAGCCATCAATCCCGGTGAGGCCCTCCGGACGGGCGAGCCACGCTTCCTCCGCCGTGAAGCAGAGGATCGGGGCCAGCCACGCGGTCAGGGTGGAGAGCAGATGCTCCATCACCGTGCGGACCGAACGGCGGCGGACCGAGGTCACCGCGTCGCAGTAGAGGCTGTCCTTGCGGACGTCGAAGTAGAAGGCCGACAGCTCCACCGCGCAGAAATTGTGGATCGCGACCGAGAGGTCGTGGAAATCATAGACCTCGATCTTCTCGCGGACGGTCTTGTCCAGCTCGGCGAGGCGATGGAGGACCCAGCGTTCCAGCTCCGGCATCTCGGAGACGGTGATGCGCTCGGCGGGGGTGTAGTCGGCCAGCGCGCCGAGGATGTAGCGCAGCGTGTTGCGCAGGCGGCGGTAGTGGTCGGCCTGATACTTGATGATCTCAGGGCCGATGCGCTGGTCCTCGGTGTAGTCGGTGCTGACCACCCACAGGCGCAGGATGTCGGCGCCGTACTTGTCGCAGACCTCCTGCGGGGCGACGACGTTGCCCAGCGACTTGGACATCTTGCGGCCCTGCTCGTCGAGCGTGAAGCCGTGCGTCAGCACCGCGTCGTACGGCGCCCGGCCGCGCGTGCCGCAGCTTTCGAGAAGGGACGAATGGAACCAGCCGCGATGCTGGTCGGAGCCCTCAAGGTAGAGCGAGGCGGGCCACTTCAGTTCGGGGCGCTGCTCCAGCACAAAGGCGTGGGTCGAGCCGGACTCGAACCACACGTCCACGATGTCCTTGACCTGCTCGAACTCGTCGGCGCGGTAGCCGTCGCCCAGGAAATCCTGCGGGTCGCGGGCGAACCACGCGTCGCTGCCTTCCGTCTCGAAGATGGCGGCGATGCGGTCGAAAACCTGGCTGTCGCGCAGGATCTCGCCGTTCTCCTTGCGGACGAACAGCGCGATGGGCACGCCCCAGGCGCGCTGGCGGCTGATGCACCAGTCCGGGCGCTGCTCGATCATCGCGCGGATGCGGTTCTCGCCCTGGGCCGGGAACCACTTGGTGTCGGAGATGGCCTGGAGCGCGACCTTGCGCAGGTCGTTCGTCTCCATGGAGATGAACCACTGCGGCGTGGTGCGGAAGATCAGCGGCGCCTTGGAGCGCCAGCTGTGCGGGTAGCTGTGCTTGATCTTGCCCTTGGCGAGCAGCGCGCCGCATTCCGCGAACGCCTTCAGCACGGCGCCGTTGGCCTCGCCCGGCTTGCCCTCGGCGGTGTAGACGCGCAGGCCGGCGAACAGCGGGACATGGTCGTAGTAGCGGCCGTCCTCGCCCACGGTCTGCGGCACCTCGATGCCGTTGGCCTGACCCAGGTGGAAGTCGTCCTCGCCGTGGCCGGGTGCTATGTGCACGAAGCCGGTGCCGGCGTCGGTGGTGACGAAGTCGCCGGCCAGCAGCGGCACCTTGAAGTCGTAGCCGCTGCGGGTCAGCGGGTGGTGGCAGAAGCCGCCGGCCAGACGCGAGCCGGGGAAGCGGTGAAGCTGCTTCCACTCGCTGATCTTGGCTTCCTTGGCGACGTTCTCCGCCAAGGCGGTGGCGACGACGAGGCGCTCGCCGACCTCGGCGAGGCTGCCCTCCTCGACGGCGGTCACCTTGTAGACCGCGTATTCGATCTCGTCGCCGTAGGCGATGGCGCGGTTGCCCGGCAGGGTCCAGGGCGTGGTCGTCCAGATGACGATGCTGGCGTCGTCGATCTCCGGCGTGGAGGACCCCCACACCGCGAAGCGCGCGAAGACGGTGGTCGAGGTGTGGTCGTGGTACTCGATCTCCGCCTCGGCCAGCGCGGTCTTCTCGACCACGGACCACATGACCGGCTTGGAGCCCTTGTAGAGGCCGCCGTTCATCGCGAACTTGTGGATTTCGCGGACGATCTGCGCCTCGGCCGGCAGGGTCATGGTCAGGTAGGGATCGGCCCAGTTGCCCTCCACGCCCAGGCGGCGGAACTCACCGGCCTGGATGTCCACCCATTTCTGGGCGAACTGGCGGCATTCGGCGCGGAACTGGTTGAGCGGTACCTGATCCTTGTCCTTGCCCTCGGCGCGGTACTTCTCCTCGATCTTCCACTCGATGGGCAGGCCGTGGCAGTCCCAGCCGGGGACGTAGTTGCTGTCGTAGCCCTGCATCTGGCGCGAGCGGACGATGACGTCTTTCAGCACCTTGTTGACCGCGTGCCCGATGTGGATGTTGCCGTTGGCGTAGGGCGGGCCGTCGTGGAGGATGAACTTCTCGCGGCCCTTCGACGTGTCGCGCAGGCGCTGGAACAGGTTCATGCCGGCCCAGCGCTGAAGCAGCTCGGGCTCCTTGGTCGGCAGGCCGCCGCGCATGGGGAAGTCGGTGCGGGGCAGGAAGACGGTGGACTTGTAGTCGCGGGTCATCGGGGATTCCTGGAAGACGAATTCATCGGGCGGCAGCGGTCGGGCCGCCCGACGCACACACGGAATTGCCCGGCCCTCCTTAGAGAGCCGGGCCGGTAATTCGCGCCGGAGGCGCCGTGACCCGCCAATCGAGCATCATGGCGCGGGATATTAGCCGTGTGTGCGGTGCGGTCAAGGAGCGCGGCTTTTCAAGCGCCTCAGTCGAAGGTCGCCTTGCCGCCGTGGGCGGCCGACCAGCCGACCGGGTCGTTCAGGAACTTCTCGACCTCGGACAGGGTGTTGGCGTCGAAATACTGGTTGTCGCGGGCGACCTTCAGCACGTCCCACCAGGTGCACAGCTCGTGCAGGCGGACGCCGATCTTGTCCATGTTGGTCTTCGACTGCGGGAAGATGCCGTAGTGGAAGATCA
>JAEZID010000448.1 GCA_023416195.1 Pseudomonadota bacterium
TGGTTGGGGTGGGGGGGGGGGGGGGGGGGGGGCGCCCCCCCCGCGGCCGCCGCGCCCGCACCCGTCTTTCTCTTCGAAGCCGCATGGCTGACAGTCCCGGCGGACGATGACGTTCCCGCCCGCATCGATGCGGCGGAACGCCGGTCCGAGGACGCGCTCGCCCGCTTCCGTGGAGAGGCCGCGCGCCAGACCATCGACGCCCTGCTGGCGCTGGAGACCCGCGACATCCCCCGAACCGCCGCCGCCGCCGATCAGGCGGTGGAGCGTTTCATGCTGGAGGTGGGCTTCCGCAAGCGCGACCTGATGCCCCGCTTTCACGAACTGGCGGAGCATGTCCGGCGCGTCCATCGCGACGCCCTGGTGATCTGCCGCGACCGGCGTTGGGCGTTGATGATCGAACGGGCGCTGAGCGACCCCGGCGGGCCGTCCAGCCCGATCCACGGCAACGGCACCCGTTACGTCAAAAGCGACCGCTACGACGACCGCGCGGCGCGCAGCCTGCCGCCCGACGACCGCGTGCGCGCCGACCGCGCGCTGAAGCGGCTGGGCGAGAACCCGACGCCGCCGGAACTCGACCTGCGCCCGATCAAGGGGCAGGGCGGCGTCCTCTGGACCATGAAGGCCGGCGGCGCCAACCGCTTCATCCTGCGGCGCGGCGAGCACAAGGGAACGCCCTGCTTCTTCGTGGAGGGCGTCGGGCCGTACCCCAATTACGACGATTGGACCGCGCGGCGTTAAAGCGGATTTCAATCCGCTTTGGACCGCGACGGCGGTCCCGGCCGCGCGTGCGGCCGAAGCCTGGCCGGCGAATGAGGCCATATGAATCTAAAGCGAATGCAAATTCGCTTTAAGGGGCGCGGGAAAGTGGTCCGGCTCTCGTCCGGCCAGAGGATAACCGCGCCCCGAACCGGCCAGGGCCAGCGCCCTGAAAGCCAACCGATCCAATTTCAACCGCGGTCTCGGACACTGGCCGACCGTCCTGCCGCACAAGGGCCAGACCGGAGCCGTTCAAGCGGCGATAAATTCAGCAAAATAAATCAGTAAATATACAATAGTATGTCTACTAATGCAATTGACATTGCGACCGTAATGTCACAAATTCTTCACGGATTTGCAAAATGGGAGGTGTTCATGAACGCCATAGGCATCATCGCGACAGTCGGGCCTGTGTCAGCCAACGCAGAGGTGCTGACGGCGCTGAAGAACGCCGGAATGACGGTCGCGCGCCTGAATGGATCGCATGGCAACCTCAAATGGCATCGGGAGACGATCCGGCTGCTCCGCGAGGTTCTGCCCGATGTGCCGATCCTTCTCGACATTCCCGGCCGGAAAATTCGGACGACCCAGCTCGCCCACGAGCCGAGCTTCAAGGCTGGGGACACCCTGATCCTGACCACCGATGCCGGCCATGACGGCACGGCGAAAGTGCCCGTGAACTTCGACGGCCTGCACCGCCAGCTCCGTCCCGGCGTCCGGCTGTACGCGGATGACGGGACCCTGTCCTTCATCGTCGACAGCGTCCAGGGACGCGACATCCACGTGCGCGCCCTGGGGGACGGCAAGCTGCGGAGCCGCAAGGGCATCAACGTCCCCGACGTGGCGCTGGGACACGAGTTGGTGACCGACAACGACCGCCGGATGGTCGACTTCGCCAAGGAGAATGGCGTCGATTACATCGGCATCAGCTTCGTCGAAAGCGCCGAGCACGTTGAGGCGGTCCGCGAACTGATCGGCGGGTTCGTGCCGCGGATCGTCGCCAAGGTGGAAAATCAAGGCGGCCTCGACCGCCTCGACGATGTCGTCCGCGCCGCCGATGTCATCATGATCGACCGGGGCGACCTGTCCGTGGAGACGGATGTCGACAAGGTCTCCATCTTCCAGAAGAAGATCATTTCCGCCGGCCGCTCTTTCGGAAAGCCGGTCATCGTCGCGACGGAACTGCTCCACACGATGATCGACAACCCCTATCCGACCAAGGCGGAGATCGGAGACATCACCAACGCCGTCATCGACGGCGCAAGCCTCCTGATGCTGTCCGGGGAAACGGCCATCGGGCGCTATCCGGTGGAGGCGGTGTCACGCTTGAAGAGCATCTCCGAGGTCGCGCGCGGCCATGTCCTGTCCAGCCGGCTCGCGGCGGAAACCGGCAACGAGATCGGCCGAGCGGTGCGGGCGCTGACCAGGGCGCTGCCCGTCGACAAGATCGTGGTGCTGTCCCGCAGCGGCTATGCCGCCGGTCTGGTGGCCGCCGCCTCGATCGAACAGCCCGTCGTCGCCACCCATCCGGACGTCGCGATCGCCCGCACCCTGAATCTCGTTCCGGGGGTTCGAGGCGTGCATGTGCCGAAACTGGCTTGGCGGGAACCGGATGCGGCACCGGACCTGCTCCGTGAGCTGTGCAACCGGCGGATCCTCGATCCCGACGACGTGGTGCTGGTCGTGAGCGCGAACACCGGCGATGACCGGAATTATCTGAACAGCTTCCAGACCTTCCGGCTGGGCGGCCTGAACCGGACCACGCCGGCCGACGGCGGAGCGCCGGTCGCAACGGCTTGAGAAGCCGCCCACAACGCAGGCCACCGCGCGATGGGAGCTTCGCCATGGATCAGGCTCTTTTAATTGCGTCCGTCATCAGCGTTTTCGCGCTCGTTCAGTCGGTCTTCGGCATGGGGCTTCTGGTGTTCGGAACCCCGACGCTTCTCGTGCTGGGGCTTCCCTTCTCGGACACGCTCGGCTGGCTCCTTCCCGCGTCCGTGGCCATCTCCGTCATCCAGGTCTCCGGCGACACCAAGCACGCGCGGGCGGTCTGGCAAGGCGGCAAACCGCTTCTGTGCATCGCCCCCCTCGTCGCGAGCCTGGGGATCGTCCTGTGGTTCGATTTCCACACAAGGATCGACCTCACGATCGGCCTCGTCATGATCGCCGCCTCGGCCATACGGGTGAACGCCGGTCTGCGGCAGCGCATCGCACGCTTCATCACCCGGGCAGAATGGACCTTCTTGGTCGGGATGGGCGCGCTGCACGGTTTCACCAACATGGGCGGCGCCCTTCTGTCGGTCTACGCGGCGTCGCTCAACAGGACGAAGCACGCCATAAGGGCGACGGTTTCCGTTTACTACCTTTTCTTCGGGGTCGTTCAGATCGCCACGCTCGGCGCTCTGAAGCCCGACGCGCTCGGCTATCACAGCGTGGCGGCGGCGCTCATCGCGGCCTTCATCTACGCCGTCGCCGGCCGGCTGATCTTCGATCGCTCGTCTGCCATCGCCTATGAGCGCGCCGTCACCGGATTCATTGCGGTCTACGGCATTGCCGTCATCGCAAAGTCCAGCCTGTAGCGGGCGGGGGTATTCAATAAATGTCAGAAATAGCAACCGCGCTCGCGCCCATATTCATCCTGATCATCATGGGGTTCGTTCTGCGCCATCGCACGATGATCGCGGAAGAGTTCTGGCTTCCCTGCGAAAGGCTGAATTATTTCTATCTCTTTCCGGCTTTGATGTTCAGCCAGATCGCGACGGCGTCCTACGGCGGGCTGTCCCTGCGTCTGATGGCGGTGACGCTGTTGGGGGCCGTCCTTGTCGGCGGATCCATCCTCTATGCATGGCGGCTGTTCCATCCGCAACCCGGCCCGGTCTTCTCGTCGGTCCTTCAGGGCGCGCTGCGGCCGAACACCTATGTCGGGGTCGCCGCGGCCACCGCTCTCTACGGGGAAGCCGGCCTGACCGTGACCGCCGTCGCCATCGCCATCATGATTCCGCTTCTGAACGTGGGGTCGATCGTCGTGCTGGCGATCCATGGCAATGATGGGCCGGTCAACAAGGGCCATCTGGCGAAATCGATCCTCACCAACCCCGTCATCCTGTCCGTGGTCGCCGGGGCGCTGGTGAACGGAGCGGGTTTGCCGATTCCGAAAACCATCGGTTCGATTCTGACCGTCCTTGGCGGCGCCTCGCTTCCCCTCGGCCTTCTTGCGGTGGGGGCCGGTCTCGACGTGGCGGCGGCTCGCGTTTCGCACGGGCCGGTGATGCAGTCGAGCATCGTCAAGCTCGCGCTGGTGCCGCTCGCGACCTACGCCATCGGAAGCGTGGTCGGGCTGCGCGGCGTTCCATTGAGCGCGATGGTCCTCTTCAATGCCCTGCCTTGCACACCGTCGGCTTACATCATGGCCCGTCTCCTTGGTGGGGATCACCGCGTCGCCGCCGGCATCATCAGCATCCAGACGGCGCTGGCCGCGGTCACGATACCGATCATGCTGGTTGCCCTGACCTGGCGACCGGCCTGACCTGGCGATCGGCATGACTTGGCGATCGGCATGACTTGGCGACCGGCATGACGCCGTCCCCAACACCCGCCCTCGACACTGGGCGCCATGCGCGCTACATCCAGCGGCATGACCGAAGCCACCCTCGCCGCGCGCGCCGCCGCGCTCGATCTGCTGCGCGATGTTCTGCGCAAGTCCATCCCCTTCGACGACGCGTTCGACGCGCACCCGGAACTGCGCGGGCTCGATCCGCGCGACCGCGGCTTCGTCCGCCTGCTGGTCGCCACCGTGCTGCGCCGGCTCGGCCAGATCGACGAACTGGTCCAGGGCAGCCTTGCCAAGCCCGGCCTGCCCAAGGCCACGGTGCACGACATCCTGCGGCTCGGCACCGCGCAGCTGGTCTTCCTCGGCACGCCCGCCCACGCCGCCGTGGACACGGCGGTGGAGCTGGCCGCCGCGCGCGGGGCCGAACCCTACAAGGGGCTGATCAACGCCGTCCTGCGCCGCATCGGGCGCGAGGGGGCGGCTCTCGCCGCCAAGCAGGACGCCGGGCGCCTGAACACGCCGGACTGGCTGTGGCTGGCGTGGCGGCAGGCCTACGGCACCGGCCGCACCCGCGCCATCGTCGAGGCGCACCTGCACGAGGCGCCGCTGGACATCACCGTCAAGCGCGACCCCGCCGGCTGGGCGGAACGGCTGGACGCCACGCTGCTGCCGACCGGCTCCTTGCGCCGCCCGACCGGCGGCAGCATCACCGAACTGCCGGGCTTCGCCGAGGGCGAATGGTGGGTGCAGGACCTCGCCGCTTCCCTGCCGGCCAAGCTGTTCGGCGATCTGGCGGGCAAGCGCGTCTACGACCTGTGCGCCGCCCCCGGCGGCAAAACCGCGCAGCTGATCGCCATGGGCGCCGCGGTGACCGCCGTGGACCGCTCGGCCAAGCGGCTGGAGCGGGTGCACGAGAACCTCGCCCGCCTGACGCTGACCGCCGAGACGCTGGCCGCCGACGTGGCGACCTGGAATCCGGGGGAGCCGGCCGACGCCGTCCTGCTGGACGCGCCCTGCTCGGCCACCGGCGCCATCCGCCGCCACCCGGACATCCTGCGCGTCAAGACGCCGGAGGACATCGCCAAGCTGGCCAAGGCGCAGAACCGCCTGCTGGCCCACGCGGTCGATCTGGTGAAGCCGGGCGGCACGCTGATCTACTGCACCTGCTCCATCCAGCCGGAGGAGGGCGAGGCGCAGATCGACCGCATCCTGGAGCGCGACCCCCGCGTCGGGCGCCTGCCCATCGAGCCCGGCGAACTGGCTGGCATGGCCGAGCTGATCAACGACCGGGGCGAGGTGCGTTCCCTGCCCGGCATGCTGCCGGAGCTTGGCGGCATCGACGGATTCTTTGTGGCAAGGCTGAGACGGTCTCCCGAATAGTTCGTCATCTCCTTGCGGCAACTGCGGCGAATTTGGTACCACACACGGATGCCCTTCCCCGTCCGCCGCATGAACCTGACCGCTCATCGGACCGGCTCCCCCCTTCGCGAGACGAGGTGAGCCGATGTCCGGCGCGCGCGACACATTCGGCCGGCTGCGGGAGGGCGTCGCCCAGATCGCCTTCGGCAACCCGATCTACAAGCTGACGCTGGGCGGCCGCGCGCCGACCGCGCTGGCCGTCGTGCCGCCCGACCCCTGGCCGGGCGACGCCACCGAAGGCTCCGCCGTGCTGGCGGGCGTGCTGCGCTTCTCCGGCCACGCCGTCACCATCGACCCGAACGGGGAACCGCACTGGCGCGCCGGCAATCCCGGCTGGCTGGACGCGCTGCACAGCTTCGCCTGGATGCGCGACCTGCGCGCGGTCGGCGGCGACGCGGCGCGGCGGCGCGCCCGCGCCCTGGTCCTCTCCTGGCTCGATCACAACGCCGGCTGGAATTCCCAGACCTGGGCGCCGGAGGTGCTGGGCGCCCGCGTCGCCAACTGGATCGGCCTGCACGACTTCTACTGCGCCTCGGCCGACGACGAGTTCCGCGCCCGCGTCTTCGACAGCCTCGCCCGGCAGCTGCGCCACCTCGTCCGCGTCGTGCCCGGCGCGCTGGACGGGGCGGCGCTGGTCACCGCCGCCAAGGGGCTCGTCTACGGCGGCTATTGCCTGCCCGAGTCGGAAAAGATCGGCGGCGAGGCCCTGCGCCTGCTGGAGCGCGAGTTGCCGCGCCAGATCCTGCCGGACGGCGGCCATGTGGAGCGCAGCCCGTCCGTGCAGCTGCGCATCCTGCGCGACCTGATCGACGTGCGCGCCGTGCTGCGCGCGGCCCGCGCCGACGTGCCGGAGTCGCTTCAGCACGCCATCGACCGCATGACGCCGGCGCT
>JAEZID010000026.1 GCA_023416195.1 Pseudomonadota bacterium
TCGCCTCGTCCACCACGCCCAGCAGGCGGGCGTTGATCTGGTCGCGCTGGGACAGCAGCTCGTCCAGATCCATGGACCCCATGACCGTGCGCACGTTGGTCATCGTCAGGTTCATGATGGCGAGTTCGAGGTTGTTGACCTCGTAGGACGCCTTGGCCGCGTCGATCACCTGGAAGAAGACGACGCCGTCCACCGTCACCATGGCGTTGTCGCGCGTGATGATCTCCTGCGAGGGCACGTCGAGCACCGTTTCCATCATGCTCTGCTTGCGCCCGATCCGGTCGATCAGCGGGATCAGCAGATGCAGGCCGGGTTGCAGCGTGCGGGTGTAGCGGCCGAACCGCTCGACCGTCCATTCCTGCCCCTGCGCCACCGTGCGGACGCCCAGCAGCACCAGCGCCAGTGCGAAGACGAGCAGCGCGATCACGAACAGGGTGAAGCCGCTGACGATCATGCCTCAAGACCTCCCAACGCCACGTTCAGGACCATGCCATGACGACCGGAATCGGGCCAGCCGCTCCTTTTGCCAAATCGTCTCACCCCAGCAGCGCGCCGATGGGCTTCAGCGGCTCGTGCGCGTCGAACAGGATCTTCAGGATGGCCAGGATCGGCACGGCCAGCAGCGCGCCGGGGATGCCCCACATCCAGCCCCAGAACAGGATCGAGATGAACACCGCGATGGGGTTCAGCGCCAGCCGCCGCCCGACGATCGTCGGCGTCAGGAAATTGCCCTCCAGCGTCGTCAGCGCCACGAAGGTCAGCGGCGGTCCGAAGATGTTGAACGCGCCGTCGAAGGTCAGGGCGGAGACGAGGAACAGCACCGCCGTCATCACCGCCGGCCCGATGAAGGGGACGTAGTTGACGAGCCCGACCATCGTCCCCCACAGCGCGGCGTTGGGCAGCCCCCACAGCCACATGGCGAGCGCCGTCGCCGCGCCCAGGAAGACGTTGATGACCGTGATCGTCGCCAGATAGACGGCGATGTTCTGCTGCACCGTCGCGGCGACCATGGCGTAGTGGATGCGGTCGTCCACGCTGCGCATGGTGCCGATCAGCGCCTCCAGGCTTTGCCGCCCGCGCGCCAGGAAGAAGTAGAGCAGCACCTGGAGGATCACGACGTTGGCGATGAAGGCCTCCGCCTGTTGCAGAACCTGTTCGGCGAGCGACGGGCCGCGCACCACCACCTCGCGGGCCGGGCCGCTCTGGTCGCTGGCGATCTTCTCCAGCTGGCGGGAGGCTTCGCGGGCGCGCTCGATGCCCTCGCGGATGTCGCCCAGCTTGAACTCCAGCTCATGGACCACGCGCGGCATGCGGTTGACCCATTCGGCCGCCGGGGTGGCCAGCTTGTAGACGGCGAATCCGCCCAGCCCGAACACCAGAATCACCATCACCGCCGCGCCCAGTCCCTCCGGCAGGCCCAGCCGGTACAGCCCGCGCACGCAGGGGCGCAGCAGGAAGCTCAGGATCAGCGCCAGCATGATGGGCAGCAGCACGTCCCGGCCGAAATACAGCGTGAACAGCACCGCGATGACGAACAGCCCCATCACGGCCACCTGCGTCGGATCGCGCGGGCTTTTCGCCGGGGGTAACGGTTCGGTCACCGGCTCCGGCGGTTCGGACAGGGGCGGGTCGATGGTGCGGTCGCTCATGCGCGGTGTCGGCTCCGGGGTCGGCATGCTTGACGGACGAGCATACCCTTCCGATCTAGGGCTATTCCGGGACCGCGTCGGCGGCTCCGGTCCGTCACGTCCGGAGTTCATTTGCGATGCGCAGCCCGTTTCCCTCGATTAACGTTTGCGGCGGCCTGTTGGTCCTCTTGCTGTCGGCGCTGGCCCCGGCCTCGGCCTCGGCGGCCGACGCGGTGGTCGGGCGTTTCTCCAACGACTGGACCGGCAACGGGCTGGAGGTGCAGGCCATCGAGGACCCCAAGGTGAAGGGAGTCACCTGCCATCTGGTCGATTTCGACCGCAGCATGCTGGACCGTCTGACCAAGGGGAACTGGTTCGAGGACCCGTCCAACGCCTCCATCTCCTGCCGGCGCACCGGCCCCGTGGTGATCGGCGACATCGAGCTGTCGGCGAAGGGGGAGGAGGTCTTCTCCGAACGGAAGAGCCTTATTTTCAAGTCCATCGCCATCCGGCGCATCTACGACCGCCCGAACGACACGCTGGTTTATGTGGTGTACAGCCGGCAGGTGAAGGACGCCTCGGCCAAGATGTCCATCTCCACGGTGCCGCTGATCGACACCAACGCGCAGTGGTCGAAGGGCAAGCCAAACGGGTAACAGGGGTGGCGTCTTGCAATTCGCCGCGCGAAACATCACTATCAGGCTTGGGAGAGCGGGGCTGCGATCCCCGCCCTCCCGGCCCGATCCTTACCGGTTCAGGTAATCAAGGAATGCCTTGACCACCTGAAACAGCAGGATCAGGAGACTGAGGATCTCTTTCATCCTCCATGCCTCCGTTGCAGCGGCGGGGTGGTGGCCTATCCACCACCCGTCCGCGCCGCCACATCACACGGGAAAAGAGTGGAGCGCAAGAAATTGCACACGCGAACGTGTGCGGGATGGGGGCCGGCAACCTAATCGCGTCCGCGCCGCGCCATCCACTTGCGCCACAGCAGGAAGATCGCCGGGGCGAGCGTCACGATCAGGATGATGCGCACCATGTGGTGCGTGGCGACCAGCGCCACGTCGATGTTCAGCGCCAGCGCGACCAGCGTCATCTCGGCCAGCCCGCCCGGCGCGTAGGCGAGGATCAGCGCGGCGATGCCCAGGCCCGTCGCCTCGTCCACCGTCCAGGCCGCCGCCGTCGTCACCCCCAGCATCAGCGCGGTCAGCCCCGCCGCCGTCAGGCTGTCGCGCCCGATGCGGCGCACGTCCAGCCCGCTGAAGCGGGAACCCAGCGAGGCGCCGATGACCACCTGGGCGGCGGCCACCAGCACGCCCGGCGGCTTGCCCTCGGTCAGGCCGGCGAGGTGGATGGCCGCCGACAGGAACATCGGCCCGACGATCTGCGCCGCCGGGATGCGCAGCAGCTTCGCCACCGGATAGCCGACCGCGCAGGCGCTCAGCAGCGCCACGTCCCACAGGCCGAGCGACAGCAGCGGCGGCCCCAGCGTCCCGCGCCGCGCCGGGTCGTAGAGGCCCAGCGCCTGGAAGGCGAAGGGGATCGTGACGACCACCAGCATGACCCGCAGGGCGTGCGACAGCGCGATGGTCCGGGTATCGCCGCCCATCTGCGTGCCGGCCATGACCATCTCGTTCAGCCCGCCCGGCGTGGCGGTGAAGTAGGCGGTCGCCGGGTCCAGCCGGGCGGCGCGGCGCAGATACAGCACCCCGGCCGCCGTCACCACCACCAGATAGACGAGGAGCCCGCTGAGCGACACCGACCATTCGCCGAGCCGGTCGAGGATGGACGGCGTGAAGCCGCTGCCCAGCATGACGCCCAGGATCATGATCATCGCGTCGCGCAGCCGCTTGGGGATGCGCTGCGGCACCCCGGCGACGGCCGCCGCCGTGGTGAACAGCATGGCCCCGATCATCCAGGCCAGCGGCAGGTTGAAATGGTTGAACACGGCCCCGCCCGCCGTCCCGATGGCCAGTGCCAGCGCGAACGGCGTGAAGCCCGCCGGGCGTTTCGCGGCGCTCATGTCGCCAGCCGGCCCAACCGTACGGCGGTCTGTCCCGGCTTCGGCCGGCGCGCGGGCATGATCAGCACGCAGTCGTCGTAGGGCGTGACGATCACGCGCCCCCCGTCGTGGCCCAGCACCGTGCCGGCGCGCGGCAGGATCTCCAGCCCGACATAGGGCGCGTCGAAGGCGAAATCCTCCGTCGCGGCGGTCACCGTCCGGGTGACCTCCACCACCCGCTGCGGCGCGTCGTGCCGGCGCAGATGCCGGTCCGCCAGCGCCGGATCGACCATGCCGTGCAGCAGCAGGAAGCGCAGGCAGCTTTCCAGCGCCACCATGGCCGTCTCCGCCCGCCAGTGCTGGCCGCATTCGACCAGCAGGGCGATGCGCGCGCCGTAGGGATCGGCGAAATCGGCATAGTCGATCAGGCGGCGCCCGGCCGCGTGTCCCTCGTCCGCGACGATCCAGGCCGGGTAGCCCATTTGCCGGGCGAGGTCCCGCCCGCGCTCGGTATGGCCGCACAGGATCAGCGGCGCGGTGTCCGCCGTCATGGAATGCAGATCCAGGATCAGGTCGGCCGCGTCGAACACCGGGCGGAGTTGCCGGGCGCGGCGCAGTTCCAGGCTGTCGCGCGGGCCGTCCAGCACGTCGGGCGACCACAGCCGGTTGAAGTCCTCGTCCACGAAGCGGGCGGCGAAGGGCCGGTCCGGGTCGAAATGGCGATAGGCGGCGGTGTTCGCGAAAACCAGGGTCAGGCGCCCGCGCGTCGGCTTCAGCCCCATGCGGAACAGCCCGTCCATCGCCACCGCCCCGGCGATCTCGTTGCCGTGGACCAGCGCGGTGATGACCACATGCGGCCCCGGCCGCCCGCCGTCCAGCGTCGTGACGTGGTCGATTCCGGTGTTGCCGCGCCGGTAGGGCCCGATGTCCGGCGGCGTCAGCTCTATGAAGGGCAGGGGGTCGGTCAAGCGGGTCTCGCGATACGGGCGGGCGGCCGGCCGCCTTCGTCTTGTCCAGAGTATGGCGAACAAATATGGCGAACACCATGGCGGCGCGCCAGCCCCGCCGCTGTGCGGGTGCCTCGCGGGCCTACCCGTGTAGGACGGTTTTTGATCGACGCTCGCCGATCCTTCGTCTATATCCGAACCCTGCGCGTGGCAGTGGAAAGCCATTCTTTTGGATGGGATTCCGCGACGCCGGCGCGCATCGGGGCATCGGGAGCACCGGGGGACGCCATGAGCTTCGTGATCGAGGACGTGCTCGTCCGCAGCGATCCGATCGGCCGCCGCCTGCCGGTGCTGTTCGATTCTCCCCACAGCGGCGTCTCCTACCCGCGCGATTTCGCCTTCACCTGCCCGCTGGCCACCCTGCGCCAGGCCGAGGACACGTATGTGGAGGAGCTGTTCGCCCAGGCGCCGGAGCATGGCGCGACGCTGCTTTGCGCCCTGTTCCCGCGCAGCTACATCGACGCCAACCGCGCCATCGACGACATCGACCCGGCCCTGCTGGACGGCCCCTGGCCGGAGCCGCTGAATCCCACGGAAAAGAGCGCGCTGGGCATCGGGCTGATCCGCACCTTGTGCCGGCCCGGCCTGCCGCTGTACGACGGCAAGCTGACGGTGGCCGAGGTGGCGGAGCGGATCGACCGCTACTACCGTCCCTACCATTTCCAGGTGGCCAGCGTCCTGGACGGTCTTGCCGCGCGGTTTGGCGCGGTGTGGCACGTCAACTGCCACTCCATGCCCTCCGCCGTCGGTCCGGCGCCGGCCCGGTCCATGGGCAAAACCAAGGGCGTGGACTTCGTCATCGGCGACCGCGACGGCACCACCAGCGAACCCGGCTTCGTCGCTCTGGTCGCCGACGTGTTGCAGGGCTTCGGCTATTCGGTGGCGGTGAACGACCCCTACAAGGGGGTGGAACTGCTGGCCCGCTACGCCAACCCGGCGCGCGGCCGCCATTCGATCCAACTGGAGATCAACCGGCGCCTCTACATGAACGAGGAGACGCTGGAGCGGCACGAGGGCTTCGCCCGCCTGCAACAGCATCTGGGCGCCCTGATCCGCCGCGTCTGCGCCCACGCCGAGGCCCGGACCGCCCGCCGCGCGGCGGAGTAGGGGGCGGAGTGGGGAGCCGCCGCCCTACGGCGTGAACTGCTCCTTCAGGATCCGCTCCTCGAAATTCAGCTCCGGATCGAACAGCAGCGTCAGCGAGACGTCGCGCGCCTCCTCCACGTCCACGCGGATGGCTTCGCGGACCTCGGTGGAATCGGCGACGGCGCTGACCGGGCGCTTGACCTCCTCCAGAATGTCGACGGTGATCTTGGCGGTGTGCGGCAGCAGCGCGCCGCGCCAGCGCCGGGGGCGGAAGGCGCTGATCGGCGTCAGGGCCAGCACGCCGGCCCCCAGCGGCACGATGGGGCCATGGGCCGACAGGTTGTAGGCGGTGCTGCCCGCCGGCGTCGCCACCAGCGCGCCGTCGCAGATCAGTTCCGGCAGGCGGACGACGCCGTCCACGGTGATGCGCAGCTTGGCGGCCTGCCGCGTCTCGCGCAGCAGCGACACCTCGTTGATGCCCAGCGCCTCCACCCGCTCGCCGTTGGTGCGGGTCGCCAGCATGCGCAGGGGGTGCAGGCTCACGCGCTGGGCGGTTGCCAGCCGCTCCGGCAGGTCGTCTTCCTTGAAGGCGTTCAGCAGGAAGCCGACCGATCCCCGGTTCATGCCGTAGACCGGCGGCGGGTTCTTCCCGTCGCGCCGCAGCGCCCGGTGCAGGGTTTCCAGCAGGAACCCGTCGCCGCCCAGCGCCACGACGATGTCGGCGTCTTCCAGCGCCACGTTGCCGTAGCGGTGCACCAGCCGCGTGCGCGCCCGGCGCGCCTCCTCGGTGTCGGCGCAGCAGAAGGCAATGCGCAGGTCTTCCGGATTCCGGACCGGCGGGAGCGGGGCCAGCGGATCGGGCGACGGATCGACGGGCGTCTTGGCGGTGGTCTCGGTCATGGCGACAGGACCATAGCGCAGGACAACGGTCTTAAGAAGCCCGGCGCGGTCATAGAGGCGATTCCCATAACCTCTCTGCGAAGAGAGGAGGATTACGGACGCCTCACCCCCCCGTCACGCTCATGTGCCGGGGGACGGCCGGGGCCTTGTGGCGGCGGTCGATGATGAAGTCGTGGCCCTTGGGCTTGCGGGCGATGGCCTCGCGCACCGCCTGCTCCAGCAGCCCGTTGTCGTCGCTGAGGCGCAGCGGCGTGCGCAGGTCGGCGGAGTCCTCCTGGCCCAGGCACATGTAGAGCATGCCGGTGCAGGTCAGCCGCACGCGGTTGCAGCTTTCGCAGAAATTGTGGG
>JAEZID010000042.1 GCA_023416195.1 Pseudomonadota bacterium
TAGGCGTAATCGCGGTTGAAGTTCCGGCCGTCGGCGAGGTCGAACCGCCCGACCGGCTCCCCCATCACCGACTGCGCCAGCCCGATGGGGTTGGCGACCGGCACCAGGATCACCTCGCCCGCGATCCGCCCCTGCGCTTCCAACTCCACGAGGATGCGGCGCAGCTTGTCGGCGACCAGCATGGCCGGGATCTCGTCGGCGTGCAGCGACGCCTGGAGATAGACGCAGGGCCGCGCGCCGCGCGCGCCGAAGCGCTGCACGGTCAAGGTCCGCTGGGTGCCCGGCGTCGCCGTGGGTAGGGCGAGGGTTTCGGTGTGCATGTCGGGTCCGAGATGGTGAAGGCTGGTGCCGGCGCCTCGATCACTGAGGCAAGCCGGTCAGCACAGCATCGAACCGCTCCAGCGCCCAGTCAACCTGTTCGCGGGTGATGACCAGCGGCGGAGCAATGCGGATGGTGTGGTCGTGCGTGTCCTTCGCCAGAACCCCACGTTCCCGCAGCGCCTCGCAATAGCGGCGCGCCCCGCCGGCCTCCGGGTGCAGTTCCACCGCCAGCATCAGGCCGCGCCCGCGCACCTCGCGGACGAGGTTGCTGCGGATGCCCGCCAGCTGCTCCTTGAAGTAATCGCCCTGGACGGCGGCGTTCTCGATCATGCCCTCCTCGACCAGCACGCGCATGGCGGCGCGCGCCACGGCGCAGGCCAGCGGGTTGCCACCGAAGGTGCTGCCGTGCTGGCCGGGCTTCAGCACGCCGAGAACCTCCGAATTCGACAGCACCGCCGACACCGGGTAGAAGCCGCCGGACAGCGCCTTGCCGATCAGCGTCACGTCGGCCTCGACGCCCTCATGCTCCTCGTCCAGCAGCTTCCCGGTGCGCCCCAGACCGGTCTGGATCTCGTCCAGGATCATCACGACGTTGCGCGCGCTGCACAGCTCGCGCACCCGGCGCAGATAGCCGGCGGGCGGGATGACGACGCCGGCCTCGCCCTGGATCGGCTCCAGCAGCACGGCGACGGTGTTCTCGTTCATCGCCGCCTCGATCGCTTCAGCGTCGCCGAAGGGCACGGTTCGGAACCCGCCGGGGAACGGCCCGAAGCCGCCGCGCGCGTCCGGATCGGTGGAGAAGCCGACGATGGCGATGGTGCGGCCGTGGAAGTTGTCGGAACAGACGATGATCTCCGCCCGGTTCTCCGGCACGCCCTTGACCTCGTAGCCCCACTTGCGGACGGTCTTGATGGCGGACTCCACCGCCTCCGCCCCGCTGTTCATCGGCAGGATCTTGTGGGAGCCGGTCAGCGCCGCCAGTTCCTCGTAGAACGGGGCCAGCTGGTCGTTGCGGAAGGCGCGGGAGGTCAGCGTCAGCTTCGACGCCTGCTCGACCATCGCCTCCAGGATCTTCGGGTGGCAGTGGCCCTGGTTGACCGCCGAATAGGCCGACAGGCAGTCCAGATAGCGGTTGCCGTCCACGTCCCAGACATAGACCCCCTGCCCGCGCGACAGCACGACGTCCAGCGGCTTGTAATTGTGGGCGCCCAGGCGGGATTCCGTGCCGATCAGATCGTTGGCAAGCGGCTGCATGGCGATGTCTCCAGTTTAAAATTCTAGACGGCCAAGGCTCACACGGCCTGCCCGCCGATCTGGGATTGGGTGACGGCCGGGTCGATGATGCGGCGGCCGAACAGACTCGCCACCAGATCGACCAGCAGAAGGGCGCTCTTGCCGCGCTCGTCGAGGAAAGGGTTCAACTCCACCACGTCCACCGACCCGACGATGTCCGCGTCATGCAGCATCTCCATGATCAGGTGCGCCTCGCGGTAGGTCGCCCCGCCCAGCACCGCCGTGCCCACGGCCGGCGCGATGGACGGGTCCAGGAAATCCACGTCCAGGCTGACGTGCAGATGCCCGCCGGCCGCCGTCACCCGCTCGATGATGCGGCGCATCTGCACCGCGACGCCCAGCTCGTCGATCAGGCGCATGTCCACCACATCGACGCCGCGCGCCCGCAGCAACCGCCGCTCGTCCGGGTCCACGGAGCGGATGCCGAACAGATGCACATGCGCGGGATCGACCAGGGGCCGCTGGTCGTCCGGGAACATCCCGTCGAACCCGTCCTCGCCGCACAGCAGGGCCACCGGCATGCCGTGCATGTTCCCCGACGGCGAGGTGGCCGGCGTGTTGAAATCGGCGTGCGCGTCGAGCCACAGCACGAACAGTGGCTTGCCCACGTCGCGGCAATAGCGCGCCACCCCGGTGACCGAGCCCATGGACAGGCTGTGGTCGCCGCCCAGGAACACCGGCACGCCGCCATCCCGCATCATGCGATGGGACCGCTCGGCCAGCGCCCGCGACCAGGCCGCGATCTCGGCCAGCCGCGCGTCCTCCACCGGACTCGCCTTCCACGCTTCGGGAACAAGGTCCCCCAGATCGCGCACCTCATGCCCCAGATCACGCAACGCCCGGACCAGCCCCGCCGTGCGCAGCGCCGCCGGTCCCATCACGGCGCCCGGATGACCGGCCCCCGCCTCGATGGGAACGCCCAGGATCTCCACGAACCGCGTCATGCCCGTCTTTCCCCCTGCCCTGCGTTGAACGCTTTGAGACAAATATCGAGAGGGGCGAAGGCGACAGAAAGCCCGAAAAGTGCCAACAAACGGCGGCCGTTTTGACAGTTTGCGCAATCCGATTTATCAAAACGGCATGGACGACCTCGACCACCGCCTGCTGGCCATGCTGCGCGCCGACGCGCGCCGCTCCGTCGCCAGCCTCGCCGCCGAACTGAAGGTGTCGCGCGCCACCGTGCGCGCCCGCATCGACCGGCTGGTGGAAAGCGGCGTGATCGCCGGCTTCACGCTGCTGCTGCGCAAGGACCTGCGCACGGCAACGGTGCGCGCGATCACCATGATCGAGGTGGAAGGCCGCGCCGCCGACGCGGTGATCGCCCGCCTGCACGGCTTTCCGGAGGTGCGGACGCTCTACACCACCAACGGGCGCTGGGACGTCGTCGCTGAAATTGAAACGGACTCACTGGAGGCGTTCGACGACACGCTGCGCCGCATCCGCCAGATCGCCGGCATCGCCTCGACCGAGACCAGCATCCTGCTGTCGGCGCGCAAAGCGGTGCTGTAGCGGGCGGGTGTCGTTCGCACCCGCCCTTCTCGCAAATTACCCGCCGCCAAATTACCCGCCGATGCCGGCCAGCACCGCGCCCAGGATCGGCTGCCCGACGGTGGCGCCCAGCGCGAAGCCGACGATCAGCCCGACCACCGCGGCGGCCACGGCCATCCCGCCCCGGCCCTTGGCCGGCTCCGCCGCGCGGCGCGTGCCGCTTTCCGTTGCGTCGTCGGCGTCGCTGGCCGCCACGCGCTGGGCGCCGTAGCTGGCGTCGGTGGCGTCGTGCCAGGACTGGATGCGCTCCAGCGCCGGCTTCAGCTCCTCCTCGGTCGGGCTCGCGCCCCGGCCGTTGATGACCTCGTAGGCCAGCGTCAGGAAGCGGGTGGTCGTCCGCCCCTCCGGGCTGAAGATGGCGGCCGGCATGCGGCGGTAGGTGGCCTTCACCACCTCCACGTCGTAGGGGACCGCCGTGCGGAACATCAGGTCCGGGAATTCGGTGCGCAGCAGGGTCAGGGAATCCCGGCCGACCTCGTCGTTGGTGATCGACAGCATCAGGATGCCGGCGATCGACAGGTTGGGGTTCATGCCCTTCTGGATGTGCTCAACCACCGACATGGTGCGCTTCAGCCCGTCCAGCGCGTAGCGCCCCGGAAAGACCGGCAGCACCAGCCGGTCCGACGCCGCCAGCGCGCCGGCCGCCAGATGGCCCAGCGCCGGCGGGCAGTCGATCACGACATAGTCCGGCGGGTTGCGCGAGAAGTGCAGCGCCCGGCGCAGGCCGCGCTGCGACCCGCCCTTGCCGTCCAGCGCGTGTTCCAGCGAGTAGAGCTTGCGCGCGCCGACGATCATCGACAGCCCGTCGAAGGCGGTCGGCGTCACGGCGTCCTCGACGAAGGACTCCTCGTTCAGCAGGTCGTGGATGCCGACCTTCGCCTTGCCCTTCAGCAGGAAGTTGCTGGTGGCGCTGCTCTGCGGGTCGAAGTCGATGAGGACGACGCTCTTGCCCAGCGCCGCCAGCGCCAGGGCGAGATTGACCGAGGTGGTCGTCTTCCCGACGCCGCCCTTCTGATTGTACACCGACAAAATGGTCGGCTGCCGCGTCTCCGGGGAATCGAAGACGTCTTCGTGGCTGTGCATGTCCGTTCCGCTGTGTCCGTTCCGCTGTGCCGTCGTGCGGCAAAATCGCCCGGCCGCCGGGCCGAGGGCGCACTATAGCACCGGAAACCGCCGAGTCTCCCCGCTTCGCACTTCCGCTCACACGCGGCGGCTCGCCTCCGATTGGACGGAGAGCGGCGGGAGGGGCATCGCCGGGCCGCCGGCCAGCCGCCGCGCAGCCTGGGCGCATTGGCTGCGCAGTTCCGGAACCGCCGTCATCTCCCAGAAGGGCGCCTTGCCGGCCGGCCCGAAGGCAAACAGGCGCCGCGACACCAACCCGTCGGCGTCGATGAGCGCCCCCTCCTCCGTCACGTCGAGGCCGAGGCGAAGCGCGTCCGGGCGGGCCAGCCCCCGGTCCAGCAGAGCCCGCACCAGCGGGTGGCGGATGCGCTGGTAATCGCATTCCGGCCCGGCGGCGTTGATGACGGCGCCGACGCGCAGGCTCCGCACCGGCCCGCCACCGCGTTCCGCGAACACCGCCTCGATGCCGTTCTCCAGCAACGTCAGCGAACGCAGACGCCCGGCCCGGACGGTCAACTGGCCGCTCGCCCGCGCCGCTTCGATTCGGACGGCCACCTCCGGCGCCATGCGGTGCCGGTGCACCTCCCAATAGGGGCGGGCGTGGCGCAGGAAGCGGCGCCGTTCCTCCAGCGGCAGGAAGCGCCAGATGCGGTGGTGGTAGGGGCGCAGCGCGTCGAACACCGACCGCCAGCCGATCCCCTCCGCCCGCGCGCGCTGGACGTCGGCCTTCAGCGCGATCAGCACGTCCAGCACCGTGCGCGGCATCACGTCCGGGCACAGGAAGGATTTGTAGGGGTGGGTTTCCTCATGGGCCAGCGGCAGCAGCCCGCGCCGCGACACCGCGACGATGGGGCCGCGATGGCCCTGGTCGGCCAGGGTCAGCACCGTGTCGACCATGGTCAGGCCGGTGCCGAAGATCATGACCGTCTCGTCGGGATCGATGGCGGCGATGGCCGGCAGGTCCCACGGATCGCCGATGAAGCGGCGGGAGGCCAGCACCTCCGGCGCGGCCATCGACGGCGGCGAGGGCGGGAAATGGCCGACGCACAGCGCGACCTTGTCCACCGGCAGCGACACCCCGGCGGCCAGCCGCAGATGCACCGCGCCGGGCTTCGGCGTCACGTCCACGACCTCGCCCCGGACGACGTTCAGCGTGACGTGCGGCGGGGCCGTCGCCCGCGCCTCGGCCAGGACATCCTGCACGTAGGCGCCATAGCAGGCGCGGGAGACAAAGGCGTGACCGCTCGCCGGCCCCCCGCCCGTGTCGTCGCGCGCGCCCAGCCAGCGCACGAAATGGCCGGGGTCGTCGGGAAAGGCGCTCATGTTGTTGGCGCGGACGTTCAGAAGATGGGCGCTGTTCGGCGTGGAATAGGCGACGCCCGTGCCGACCGCCGCCCCGCGCTCGATCAGGTGAACGCTCGTCGGGCCGTCCGCGCAGCGCAGGAGATGCGCGGCCAGGATGCTGCCGGTGAAGCCGCCGCCGACAATCGCGATGCTGCGCTTCGCCTGGATGGCCTTGGACCGAATGGGAGCCACCATCGCCGTTCCCTGTGCCGCCTCGCCCGCCCAGGCACCATAACACCGGAAACGAATTGCTGGCACAGCAAATTAAAATTGCGCCGCCGCCCAGGGCACGCCATGCCGGCACGAACCATCCTCGGACGCGCCTGTTGGATCTCGGCAGAAGCGCCCGCGACGGGCGCCCGCCAATCTGAAAAGGGAGTTCGACCATGCATGCGAGGGAAATGATCGGCACCCACCCGCACGTCCGCGGCAACACCAACGACGCGCTGATCCGCTGCATCGAGTCCTGCTACGACTGCGCGCAGACCTGCACGACCTGCGCCGACGCCTGCCTGGGCGAACCGATGGTGGCCGAGCTGGTGCAGTGCATCCGCCTGAACATGGACTGCGCCGACGTGTGCGCGGCCACCGGGGCCGTCGCCACCCGCCGCAGCGGTTCCAACGAGGCGGTGATCCGCGCGATGCTGGAGGCCTGCGCCACCGCCTGCCGCCTGTGCGCGGAGGAATGCGAGGCCCACGCCGCGATGCACGATCACTGCCGCATCTGCGCCGAGACCTGCCGAAGCTGCGAGGATGCCTGCCGCAAGGCGATGCAGACCATGAGCCACTGAACGGAAAAGGGCTTGGCGGCTTGGCCGCCGGTGCGGCTACTGTGCCCTCACGACGACCGCCCACCGCTTCGTGAAGGGAAGGACATGAGCCAGTCACCGTTTCCACACCGGCTTCCGCCGGCCTCGGGCAGCGCCGCCAAGCGCCTTGTGGCGTTTCTGCACGGCGTGGGCAGCAGCGGGGACGACCTGGAACCGCTTGCCCGCCTGTGGCAGGCGGCGTTGCCCGATGCCGCCATGACGTTCCCGGACGGCCCGGAACCGTTCGACCTCGCCCCCCAAGGACGGCAGTGGTTCAGCGTCGACGGCGTCACCCCGGCGAACCGGCCGCAACGCGTGGCCGAGGCCGCTCCCGCCTTCGACCGCGTGCTCGACGAGGAGCTGAGCTGGGCCGGCGTCGGGCCGGATGCGCTGATTCTCGTCGGCTTCTCGCAGGGTTCGATCATGTCCCTCGACGCCGTTCTGACGGGCCGCTGGAAACCGTTGGCGGTGGTGGCCTACGCCGGACGGCTGTCCGGGCGTCCGGTGTCGGACAACGCCGCGACCGGCACGCGCGTGCTTCTGGTCCACGGCAGCGCCGACCCGGTCATCCCCGTCGCGGAGATGCAGACCGCCGTCCAGGCTCTGACCCAGGCGGGCATCGCGGTCGAGACACGGGTGGAGCCCGGCGTCGCCCACACCATCACGCCGTCCGGGGCGCGGGCCGGTGCCGACTTCCTGCGGACGATCACCGGCTGAACCGAAGGGCAGCGGCGGCGGGCGGCGGCGATCCGGCCCACCATCCCAAGGCCTCCGGATTTCTGGATCCCGCGTTTTCCGGGACACGGAAAACCAGCCCGTCGCCGTGCGAACGCCCGGTTCCTTTCCGCGCCTTTATCCGGAATATGCCTGGATTTTCCGGAAAACCACCGTCATCCTTCCTCCACGAAAAGCGACCTTCCGCAGGCGGTGGAGGGCGATTTTGCAGGACAGAAAGCACATAGCGGCGGCCATCAGGGACTATCTCGCCCGCGAGCGGATGTCGCGGGAGCAGTTCGCCTTCAAGACGAGGCTCGGCAAGTCCACCATCGACAAGCTGCTGATCGGCCTCTACTCGGACCGGACCCTGGCCATCGTCGAGAGCCACACCAAACTGCCGCTCCGGTCGCCCGGCGGCCGGAACGGCAACACCCCGCCGGAACACACCACGCTCAACCAGCCCACGCTCAACCAGCCCACGCTCAACCAGCCGTCCATCGCCGTCCTGCCTTTCGCCAACCTGGGCGGCGACACCGGGCAGGACCATGTCGCCGACGGCCTCACCGAGGACATCATCACCGCGCTGGCCCGCCTGCGCTGGCTGGTGGTCATCGCCCGCAACTCCACCTTCGTCTACAAGGGCCGGGCCGCCGATGTCCGTCAGGTCGCCCGCGATCTGGGCGTTCGCTACGTGCTGGAGGGCAGCGTCCGCACGGCGGGCTCGCGCATCCGCATCACCGGCCAGCTGATCGGCGCGGAAACCGGACAGCACATCTGGGCCGAACGGTACGACCGCGACGCCCAGGACATCTTCGCCGTGCAGGACGACATCACCGAACGCGTGGTCGCGGCGGTGGAACCGTGCCTCTACGCCGAAGAGGACATCCGCGCCTCCGGCGAGCCGCCGGACGGCGTCGGCGCCTGGGGCCTCGCCGTCCGGGCGCTGGGCCTGCTCAGCAGGGTGGACGAGCGCCGGAACGCGGAAGCGCAGGACCTCCTGCGTCGGGCCACGACCCTGGAACCGGGCCACGCCCGCGCCCACGCCCTGCTTGGCTGGGCGGTCTGGTGGGCGGCCTGCGGCTGTTGGAACCCGGATTGGCACGGCGGGCTGCGCCAAGCGGCCGGGCATGCCCAAGACGCCCTGTCCTTCGACCCGGCCGACCCTTGGGCGCGCATGGTTTCCGGCCTCTGTCACAGCAGCATGGGGCTGCACGGTCGGGCGCTGGTGGATCTGCGCACCGCGCTGGATCTCAACCCCAGCTTCGCGCTGGGCCACACGGCGCTGGGCTGGGCGCTGCTGCGCGCCGGGCGGTTCGACGAGGCGGTGGCCGAGACGGGGCACGCCCTGCGCATAAGCCCGCGCGACCGCTTCGCCGGCTTCTACTCCTCCATCCACGGGCTGGCGCTGCTGGGGTCGCGGCGGTTCGAGGAGGCGCTTCCCTTCCTGCGCTCGTCCGTCGCCGCCTTCGCCGGCCATGCCGCGCATTACGACAGCCTGATCAGCTGCTGCGGACATCTGGGCCTGCTGGAGGAAGCGCAGGAGTTCATCGCAACCCGCAACCGGATCGGCCCCGCGCTGTGCCTCGGCGTGCTGCGCCAGAATCTCGCCCGCTTCGCCCATCGCGACGTGTTCCTGGACGGGCTGAGAAAGGCCGGCGTGCCCGAGCGGCCCCGGCAAGTTCTGGAAAATTCCGGCAAGGGCGGCGGAAAAACCGGAAACACATAGTCGGAACGTCCCACGGCTCCCGAAAGCCCCCACGGCTCCCGAAAGCCAAGGCCCCGTCCCCAATCCGGAGAGGATGTTCCATGCGCATCTCCATGGTCGTCGGCGCCAGCGCCGCCGCGTCTTTGCTGACCGCCCTCGCCACCCCGGCGTCCGCCGACGGGCATGTGAAACGCGGGGAGTATCTCGCCACCATCATGGACTGCACCGGCTGCCACACCCCCGGCGCAATGACCGGCCAACCGGATATGCAGCGCTTCCTCGGCGGCTCGACCGTGGGTTTCCAGATTCCGGGCCTCGGCACCTTCTACCCGCCGAACCTGACCCCGGACACGACGACGGGCCTGGGCGGCTGGAGCGAGGCCGACATCGTCCGGGCCGTGCGCACCGGCGTCCGGCCGGACGGGCGGGTTCTGGCCCCGGTCATGCCCTACCACAGCTACGGCAAGCTCACCGACGCAGACGCGCAGGCGCTGGCCGCTTATCTCAAGTCCATCACGCCGGTTCAGCACGCGACCCCGGTGCTCGCCGGTCCGTCGGAGACGCCCACGGCCCCGTTCCTTGCCGTGACCATGCCCAGATGACCTGTAAATTGCTTTCCATCAGCATGATTTCGCAAGGATCCGCTCACACCCAACACGCAAACTCGCCGAATTTCCTATTCCTTTTGTCGGATCCGAAAAATCCAGAGACGAACATGGTGGAAAACACCGCACCCGCATAGATCGCTTCTCTTCCCGAAAGTCGGTGTTCAGAATTCGACATTATCGTGCCATCCTTTCGGATAGTGCCGGCCGAAGGATCGGGTACGCGCAAATGCGCTTTCTTTTGCATACATTTTTGATGATCGTTCCGGCCTTTGTCCTGGCCGGCTGGACACCGGGAGCTCGCGCGAACGGGGACGAGCTTCCGGAAACGAAGCTGCGGATCGTCGGCAGTCTGGCCGGCATCAACCTGTACAACCGCCTTGAGGCCCCGTTCTGGACGCAGCGCATCGCGCGGGCGTCCGGCGGCCGGGTGACCGCCGAGATCTCCGCCTTTGACCAGAGCGGCATCCGGGGGCAGGAGATGCTGCGGCTGCTGAACCTGGGCGTCATCCAGTTCGGCACCGTGCTGCTGAGCCTCGCGACCGAGGATCCGGAGCTGAACGCCATGGATCTGCCGCTGGTCAGCCCGGATTTCGCCTCCCTGCGCAAGGCCGTCGCCGCCTACCGGCCGGAGGTCCGCCGCTTCCTGCGCGACCGCTACGGGCTGGAACTGCTGGCGATCTACAGCTACCCCGCGCAGGTCATCTATTGCCGCCAGCCGTTTCGGGGGTTGGACGACCTGAAGACCCGGCGGATCCGCACCTCCGGCGTCGCGCAGGCGGAACTGGTCGAGGCGCTGGGCGCGATCCCCGTCGTCATCCCCTTCGCGGAGGTGGTCACCGCCGTCCAGCGCAACGTCGTCGATTGCGCCATCACCGGCACCATGTCCGGGAACAGCATCGGCCTGCACGACGTGACGACCCATGTGCACGAGATGGCCATCAACTGGGGCGTGTCGATTTTCGCCGCCAACGGCTGGGCCTGGCAGGCGCTGCCCCCGCCGGTGCGCGCCTTTCTCCAAAAGGAAATCGCCGGGCTGGAGGCGGAGGTCTGGGGCGTCGCCGAGCGGGAAACCGGGGAAGGGCTGGTGTGCAACGCCGGACAGCCCGGCTGCGTCAACGGGCGCCGTGGACGGATGACGCGCGTTCCGCTGTCGCCGCAGGACGCCGGTCGGCTGCGCTCCCTGGTCGCGACGGCGATCCTGCCCGGTTGGCTGGCGCGCTGCGGCAACGCCTGCGCCCAAGCCTGGAACGGCAGCGTCGGCCCCCTCCTCTCCATCCCCGCACCGCGCGAGTAGGCCACCATGCAACGATCACGATCCGTGGTGGTCATCGCGCTCGCCACCGCGTTCCTGCTGGCGCTCCAGGCGGGGGCGACCTGGCTGCTGATCGGGCGGGGTCATACCAACGCCCTGGCGGCGGCCGGCCAGTCGGTGACGCGGGCGCTGGGCGGGGCGGCGGCGAACGTCAACCGGGGCCTGCTCCAGGTCGATGCGCTGCTGGCCGGTCTGGACACGCTGGTCACCCTGCCCGGCGCGGACGCCGAACCGAACGGCGGCGGGCAAACCGGTGATGGGCAAACCGGCGGCGGGCGGCATAGCGATGGACCGACCGCCAACCGCAGCCTGCGCACCCTGTCGGACCAGAGCTTTCTGGTGCGCGAGATGATGGTGGTGGCGACCGACGGCCGGGTGCTGGCGTCCGGGCTGGAAGCGACGCGGCAGCCGCCGCCCACGCAGGACCTGATCCGCGCGGCGCAGGAGCCGGCCCGGCGCGGCGTTCTGGTGATCGGCACGCCGATGCGCAACCGGCACACCGGCGAATGGTCGCTTTACGCCGCCCGGCTGGTCACCATGCAGGGAACGCCGGTCGTCGCGATGGCGGAACTGCCCCTGGCGAATCTCGCCCGGCTGGCGCTGCCCGAGGCGTCGGTCCCCGGCCTTCACGTCTCGCTGGAACGGACGGACGGGCGGCTGCTGGTGAGCAACCCGCACGACGCGGTGCGGATCGGCCAGGTTCTGGCACCGGCCACCGGCACGCTGGCGTTGAACGGGACCTGGGCGCTGGTGCCGGACCGGTTCGGATCCGGCCGGTCCGATTTGGGCCGCTCCGATTCGGGCCGGGTCATCGCAGCGGCGATGCCGGCGCTGTACGACGGCCTGCTTCTGGTCGCGCAGATCGAGGAGGACGTGGCGCTGTCCGCCTGGCGCGAGACCCGCCGAGCGATCCTGACCGTGTCCGGCGGCATCGCCTTCGGCCTGACCCTCGCCGCGACGGCGGGCGTGCTGTACCTGCGCGGGCGGGAGCGGGCGGCGGCGGAACTCCGCTGGTCCAAGCACCTGCTGGATCAGGCGCTGGATTCCATGAGCGAGGGCTTCGTCGTCTACGACGCCAACCGCCGGCTGGTGGTGGCGAACCGGCGCTATCTGGAGATTTTCCCCCATCTGCGCGATCTGATGCTTCCCGGCATACCGTTCGAGCGGGTGGCCGAGCGCGCGTCCTTGGTCCTCCTGCCGCACGGGACGGAGGCGGAGCGGCGGGCCTGGACGGCGTGGCGCCTGCGCGCGCACGAGGCGGCGGTGCCGTTCGAGCAGGCGCTGCCCGACGGCCGGATCGTGCAGAGCACCCAGGCCAAAATGCCGGACGGCGGCTTCGTCAGCGTGCACCGCGACGTGACGGCGGCCAAGCAGGCGGAGGCGGAGATGGCTGCCGCCAAGGACGCCGCCGAACGCGCCAACCGCATAAAGTCCGAATTCCTGTCGAACATGAGCCACGAGCTGCGCACCCCGCTGAACGCCATCATCGGCTTCGCCCAGGTGCTGGAGGAGGACGGCGCCGCGACGGAGGCCGAGCGCGTCGAGTACGCCCGCGACATCCGGCTGAGCGGCGAGCATCTGCTGGCGATCATCAACGACGTGCTGGACATGTCGAAGCTGGAAGCCGGCGCGATGACTCTGCACGAATCGGAATGCGACCTCGGCCGGCTGGTTCTGCGCGCCGCCGGCATGCTGCGCGAACAGGCGCGGGCGGGCGGCGTGACGCTTCGGACGGCCGCGCCGGACGCGCCGCTGCGGGTGCGCGCCGACGAACGGCTGATCCGGCAGGTGGTGCTGAACCTCGTCTCCAACGCCGTGAAGTTCACCGACGGCGGCGGCCGGGTGTGCGTGACGGTCGGCGAGGACGCGGACGGGACCTTGCGGGTCGAGGTGACCGACACCGGCATGGGCGTGCCCGACGAGCATCTGCCGAGGATCTTCCAGCCCTTCTATCAGGTGGACAGCGCCGCCACGCGCAAGCGCGGCGGGACGGGGCTGGGGCTGCCGATCAGCTTGGCGATCATGAAGATGCACCAGGGCTCGCTCGACATCGCCAGCGAGCCCGGCCGCGGAACCACCATCGTCGCCACCCTGCCGGCGGAACGGCGCCTGCCCGACGCCGCCCCCGCGCAACAGCGGACCGTCGTTGGATGAAGACCGTCAGCGGCAGCGGACGAGCGCGTGCCGCTTGCGCCCGGCCGACAGCCGGACCCGCCCCTCGCCGTCCAGATCGGCGGCGGTGACCAAGGCCGCCTCGTCGGTGGCGACGGTTCCGTTGACCCGCGCCCCGGCGTCGCGGATCAGGCGCCTCGCGGCCCCCTTGGACTCGGCAAGCCCCGCCTCCACAAGCAGATCGACAAGGCGCAGGCCGGTTTCCAGATCGGCGCGCGGCACGGTCACGCTGTTCAGGCCGTCGCCGAACGCGCCGTCCTCGAACGTGCGGCGGGCGGTCTCCTCCGCCTGGGCCGCCGCCTCGGCGCCGTGGCACAGGCGGGTGGCCTCGGTCGCCAGGATCTTCTTCGCTTCGTTGATCCCGGCGCCCTCCAGGGCTTCCAGGCGGGCGATCTCTTCCAGGGGCAGTTCGGTGAACAGCCGCAGGAAGCGGCCGACGTCGGCGTCCTCGCTGTTGCGCCAGAACTGCCAGAAGTCCCAGGGGCTGAGCCGGTCGGCGTTGAGCCAGACGGCACCCGACGCGGTCTTGCCCATCTTGGCGCCCGACGCGGTGGTCAGCAGCGCGGTGGTCAGGCCGAACAGGTCCCGCCCCTCTATCCGGCGGCCGAGTTCGATGCCGTTGACGATGTTGCCCCACTGGTCCGACCCGCCCATCTGCAACCGGCAGCCGAAGCGCCGCGCCAGCTCCACGAAGTCGAATGCCTGGAGGATCATGTAGTTGAATTCCAGGAAGGTCAGCGGCTGCTCGCGCTCCAGCCGCAGCTTCACGCTGTCGAAGCTCAGCATGCGGTTGACGGTGAAGTGCCGGCCGACGTCGCGCAGCAGCGGGATATAGCGCAGTTCATCCAGCCAGTCGGCGTTGTTGACCATCACCGCGTCGGTCGGGCCATCCCCGAAGGTCAGGTACTTGGCGAAGACCTGCCGGATGCCGGCCATGTTGGCGGCGATCTGCGCGTCGTCCAGCATCGGGCGGCTGGTGTCGCGGAAGCTCGGGTCGCCGATCCGTGTGGTGCCGCCGCCGATCAGCACGATGGGCTTGTGCCCGCAGCGCTGGAGCCAGCGCAGCGTCATGATCGACATCAGATGCCCGACGTGCAGGCTGTCCGCCGTCGCGTCGAAACCGATGTAGGCGGGGACCACGCCCTGCTCCAGGGCGGCGTCCAGCGCGGCGGTGTCGCTGCACTGGTTCAGGAAGCCGCGCTCGGTCAGCGTCCGCAGGAAGGCGGAGCGGGGAAGGTCGGACGTGGTCGAAAGGGATGCCATTTCGCAGAACTCCAGGAGGGAAAGCCGCCTTCCGGAGGTCTGCTGTCGAACGATGCCGCCGGAAAGCGGCGGCATGTTCATCAGGTCAAAACCGAACGCGCCGCCCTATGAGGACAGCGGATAATAGACGCAGGTCGGGTGGGTGCGCTCGGTCATGGGGCTGAAGCTAGGCATGCGGCCCCGGTGAGTCAAGCGATCACGCCCCTGGCCGATCAAGCTCCGGGCGGAACGACGAAGCAGGCCATGCCCATGCCGGTCAGGTTGGCGCAGCTGGCCGAGGCGTCCTGCTGGGTCAGGCCGGTCAGGCGGGCGCGGTAGAGCGGGCCGTTCTGGGTGTCCACGGCCTGCACCAGCCGCTCCGTCCGGTCGAGCACGCCGGGCAGCGACCGGCGGGCGCGGTCGATGATGCGGGCGCTGTCGTCGGGCGAGCGGAAGGCGCCGAGCTGCACCGTCCAGCCGCCGGTCGCGCTGCGTATGGCCGGGCTGGGGATCGGGGCTGCGGAGGCGACGACCGTGGGACGTGACACCGGCGTCGGGGCGAGGGTGGGCGCGGGCAGCGGCGTGACGACCACCGAGGCGGCGGGCGCCGGGGCGGCCGGCGGCGGCAGAGCGGCGACGGTGGTGACGGGCGCCGGAGAGGTCGGAGCCGAGTAGACCGGGGCAGGCGCGCTGGCCACCGCGTAGCCGCTCGGGCCGCTGCCGCCTTCCAGCCGGGGGCCGACCGCGACGAGGTAACGCTGGGTCTCGCCGGGCAGCCGGCGGTTGCCGGCCAGATAGTCGGCGTAGCAGCCCGGACCGCAGTTGTAGGCGCCCAGGAATCCGGGAGAGCCGAACAGGTCGTACATCTCGCGCAGATACGCGGTGCCGGCCAGAATGTTGTCGCGCGGATTGTGCGGGTCGGGGCCGAGCCCGTGCTTGCGCCGCATTTCCGCGTAGGTGCCGGGCATCACCTGCATCAGGCCCATGGCGCCGGCCCGGCTGACGATGGGCTTTCCGTTCATCATGGTGCGCCCGCCGCTTTCCTGGCGGATGACCTCGCGGATCCATTGCTCGGGCATGCCGAAGCGGCGCGACGCTTCCGCCACATGGGCGTCGATGTCCACGCTGCGCGATCCGGTTGAGGGCGGATCGCTGGCACACGCGACAAGACCGAGCGACAAAACGGCCGCAGCCGTCAACGATTTCACGCGACGCACAATGCCGTCCATATTCCGTCTGAAGGGGCGGATGATGACGACGGGACGATTGCACATTCGCGTGGTGACGTAAACGGTCGGCGTTGTGACCAATCGCTCTCGCGGCCGGCACTCCATGCATGTGGGCTTCGCCTCGGGGCGTGACGGATGAACGCCGCTCACCCGAAGGCGAGGCTTACTCGTTTGTCAGGGCACCGGCGCGCGCCCGACAGTGGAGTCCTTCCGCAACGACAACCGGAGCCACTCCATGTCCGACCCCGTGCTGTGCGAGATCGCCGATGGCATCGCCACCCTGACCCTGAACCGCCCGGAAAAGCTGAACGCCATCGACTACGCCATGATCGACGCGCTGCTCGGCTGGCTGGACCGGCTGGAGACCGACGAGAGCGTCGGCGCCGTGATCCTGACCGGGGCGGGGGAGCGGGCCTTCTCCGCCGGTGCCGACATCACGGAGTTTTCCCGAAGCGTGCGCCAGGGAACGGCGGCCGCGGTGCGCGACTTCGTCCGGCCGGGACAGGCCATGACCATGCGGATGGAGGCTTTCCCGAAGCCGATCATCGCCGCCGTCAACGGCCTGGCCTTCGGCGGCGGCTGCGAGGTGACGGAGGCGGTCCATCTGGCCGTCGCCAGCGACCGCGCCCTGTTCGCCAAGCCGGAAATCAAGCTGGGCATGCCCCCGACCTTCGGCGGGACGCAACGCCTGTCGCGGCTGGCCGGGCGCAAGCGGGCGCTGGAATGGCTGCTGACCGGCGACCGCTTTTCCCCCGCCAAAGCGCTGGAGATGGGTCTGGTCAACCAAGTGGTGCCGCACGAGGCGCTGATCCCGGCGGCCCGCGACCTTGCCCTGCGGATTCTGCGCCACTCGCCGCTGACCGTGGCCGGGATCATCACCTCGGTCTGCCGGGGGCTGAACATGACCATCGGCGAAGGCTTGCAGATGGAGAGCGAGCAGTTCGCCCGCCTCGTCCCCACCGGCGACCTGCGCGAAGGGCTCGACGCCTGGATCGAACGCCGTACGCCGGCCTTCGCCGGGAACTGAGGCGGCCCGCAGCGGTTGCGCCGATCCGGATGCCACGGTAAAGCCTCCTTGACCCAGCGCGGGGCGGATGACCGGGGAGACGGCGGATGGACGGCGGGCATGGAGTGAGCCTGGGCGAGGCGGTCCGGGTCTGGGCGCGGATCGCGGCGCTCAGCTTCGGCGGCCCGGCGGGCCAGATCGCCATGATGCACCGCATCCTGGTGGACGAAAAGCGCTGGATCGGCGAGGAGCGGTTCCTGCACGCGCTGAACTACTGCATGCTGCTGCCGGGGCCGGAGGCGCAGCAGCTGGCCGTCTACATCGGCTGGCTGATGCACCGGACGCTGGGGGGGCTGATCGCCGGCATCCTGTTCGTCCTGCCCGGCGTCGTCGCCATCATGGCGCTCAGCTGGGTCTACGCCCTGCTGGGCAACGTCGGCCTCGTGCAGGGGCTGTTCTTCGGGCTGAAGGCGGCGGTTCTAGCCATCGTTCTGGAGGCCGTGGTGCGCGTCGGCCGGCGGGCGCTGAAGAACCGGGTGATGCTCGGCCTGTCGGCCGCCGCCTTCCTGGCGATCTTCGCCTTCGACGTGCCGTTTCCGCTGATTGTGCTGGGGGCCGGGCTGATCGGCTTCGCCGGCGGGCGGATGGGGCATTGGGCCTTCGTGAACGGGGGCGGCCACGGGAAGGCGGGCGGCACGATCCTGGCCGACGCCGACAGCCTGCTCGGCGAGGGCACGCCAGCCCACGCGCGGCCGCCGCTCGGCTGGTCGCTGAAGGTCGGGGCGATCTGTCTGACGCTGTGGTTCGGGCCGATGCTGGCGCTTCTGCTGGCGCTGGGGCCGGCGAACGTGTTCAGCGAGATCGCGGTCTTCTTCTCCAAGATGGCGGTGGTCACCTTCGGCGGCGCCTACGCGGTGCTGGCCTATGTGGCGCAGCGGGCGGTGGAGACCTACGGCTGGCTGCAACCCGGCGAGATGCTGGACGGGCTGGGCATGGCCGAGACGACGCCGGGGCCGCTGATCATGGTGGTGCAGTTCGTCGGATTCATGGGCGCCTTCCGGGAGCCGGGCGGGCTGTCGCCGCTGCTGGCCGGCACGCTGGGCGGACTGCTGACCACCTGGGTGACCTTCGTGCCCTGCTTTTTGTGGATCTTCCTGGGCGCCCCCTTCGTGGAGGCGCTGCGCGGCAACCGGGCGCTGGTCGGGGCGCTGTCGGCGATCACGGCGGCGGTGGTCGGGGTGATCCTGAATCTGGCGGTCTGGTTCGCGCTGCACACCCTGTTCGGGCAGCTGGCGCCGGTGCGCGTCGCGGGCGCCACGCTGGAGGTTCCGGTTCTGAGCAGCCTGAACCTGCCGTCGCTGATCCTCACGGTCGGCGCGGTGCTGGCGGTGTTCCGTTTCAAAGTCGGCGTGGTGCCGACGCTCGGCGCCTGCGCCTTGGCCGGCATGGCGTGGCATCTGGCGGGCGGGGTGTAGGCCCGCCCGCCAGATGCCAATTTCATGATGCGGATGAGGGCGCGCGGCGCAGGGTGCCGGGCAGCAGCTTGACCAGCATCGCCCGGCCGGCCGGCCCGATGCCAGGGCCGAAGATCGCCGCCGCCAGGAAGGCGAGGGTCAGCAACACCTTCTCCGCCGTCATCCGGGGATCGACCTCCGTCCCGAACAGATACCAGCCCGCCGCGTAGGCCACCGCCGCCGGAGCGAGGATCCAGCCGATGCGCGGGACGTTCAGCGGTATCTCGTCGCGGCACAGGCGGCGGCGCACCGTTTCGGTCACCACGATCTGGAAGACCTCCCGCCCCAGGTTGGCGAGCGCCGCGCCGAGCAGCCCCCAGCGCCACACCAGCACCACCGCCAGCGCCGTGCCGACCGCCAGGCTGGCGGCGGAAATCCACGGCAGCACGCCGACCCGCTTGGCCTTCAGGATCGCCACCTCCGGGTTCATACGCACGCCGTGCAGCACATAGGCCAGCACCAGGAAGGGCATGCAGGACAGCACCGGCGCGTAGTCGTCCGACGCGATCAGCCACAGGATTTCCGGCGCGGTCAGCGCCAGCCCCAGACCGGCCCCGGTCAACAGCACGACGAACAGGTGGAACACGAAGTCCGCCTGTTCGTGGTCCGCCGCCCCGTGCTGCGCCTCCAGCCGGCTGACCGACCAGATTTGCAGGAAGGACGCGGTCAGGAACATGTAGAGGATCTGCGACAGCCGCATGCCGAAGGCGAACAGCCCGACCGCCGCCGTGGACAGCAGGACGTTCAGCAGCCAGCGCGAGACGAAGTTGTTGGCGATGTCCAGCAGCGACTGCGGCGCGTAGGGCATCCCCAGCAGCGCCACGCGCTTCAGCACCGGCCAGGAGAAGGATACGCCGGTCTGCTTCAGGATCGCCACCATCAGCAGCAGCGCCAGCAGGGCGAAGGACGCGCCGTTGGCCAGGAAGATGCCGGCGACACCGAGATCCAGCGCCCACAGGAACAGCAGGTTGAAGCCCAGCAGCGCGACCACCTTCGCCAGCGACACGGCCAGACACAGGCCGGACCGCTTCTGCACCCGGTAATAGGCCAGCGCCAGTTCGAACAGGGTGGTCAGCGCGACGCTGCCCAGCGCCACGGCCA
>JAEZID010000066.1 GCA_023416195.1 Pseudomonadota bacterium
TCGTGCGCGCCGAGGACGGGACCAACCCGCGCCTGCAGATCAACGCGCAGAACTGCGTGCACTGCAAGACCTGCGACATCAAGGACCCCACCCAGAACATCAACTGGGTCGTGCCGGAGGGCGGCGGAGGGCCGAACTACCCCGGCGGCATGTAAGAAAAACCCAAACCAAAGAGACAGAGGAAATCCCAATGCAGATCAACGGTCAGGCCGCCATCGTCACCGGTGGCGGGTCGGGCATGGGCGCGGAGACCGCCCGCCATCTCGCCAAGCTCGGCGCCAAGGTCACCGTGCTCGACATGAACGAGGCGGCGGTCAAGGAGGTGGCGCAGGAAATCGGTGGTCTCGGCTTCGTCTGCGATGTGTCGAACGCCGACTCCGCCGAGAAGGCCTTCGCCGAGGCCCGCGCGGCGCACGGCCCGGTCCGCATCGCGGTCAACTGCGCGGGCGTCGCCCCGGCCAAGCGCATCGTCGGCCGCGACGGCCCGATGCCGCTCGACGACTTCCGCCGGGTGATCGAGGTGAACCTGATCGGCACCTTCAACATCCTGCGTCTGGCCGCCGCCGAGATGGGCGCGCTCGACCCGATGGAATCGGGCGAACGCGGCGTCATCGTCAACACCGCCTCGGTCGCCGCCTATGAAGGCCAGATCGGGCAGGCGGCCTACGCCTCGTCCAAGGGCGGCGTGGTCGCGCTGACCATCTGCGCCGCGCGCGACCTCGCCCGCAGCGCCATCCGCGTCATGACCATCGCCCCCGGCCTGATCGGCACGCCGATGCTGCTGAACATGCCGCAGGAGGTGCAGGACAGCCTCGCGGCCACCGTTCCCTTCCCCAAGCGTTTCGGCCGCCCGGAAGAATACGCCCGCCTCGTTCAGCACATTGTCGAGAACGAGATGCTCAACGGCGACGTCATCCGCCTTGACGGTGCTATTCGCATGGCGCCGCAGTAACCGTTTCAGCACCTTCTATGACGAACGGCCCCGCTTCGCGGGGCCGTTTTGCGTTTGGGGATGGCCCTTCGCGCCGGATCCCATCCTCCCGGTCGTCCGGTCGCGCCCAAGGAAATAAGC
Source organism: Pseudomonadota bacterium (assembly GCA_023416195.1). GTDB lineage: Bacteria > Pseudomonadota > Alphaproteobacteria > Azospirillales > Azospirillaceae > Azospirillum. The sequence goes on from JAEZID010000066.1 coordinate 1,073, forward strand.
CGGAATATGAGAAGCCGCTCGGGGCGGTTTGGATAGTATCGATCACGGACCAAGAGCCATGATGGAACGAGCGGGCCCCGGCACATGAGCGTCGTTTCGCTGTATTGGTTGGGATGGCTCGCCGGGACCGTGGCGCTGTTCTGGGCGGCGCCATCGCGCGCGCGGCATCGTGTGCTGGCGGCAATTTCCCTTGTCTTTCTGGTCGTGCACGCCCCGGTGTCGGCAGCCGTCCTGTCCGTGCTGGCCGTGCTGTGTTTCTGGCTGCCGCGCCTGTCGCCCAGGCCGGCCCCGGCGATTTTCGCCATGGTGCTCGCCATCGTCGCCTTGCTGGCCGCCTACAAGGCCGGCATCCTGACCATCGGGGCGGCCTTCGACGACACGGGCGCGGTGGTCCGGCTCGTCATGCCGCTGGGGCTGTCCTACTACGCCTTCCGCTGCATCCATTACCTGCTGGAACATTACAAGGGCGCGCTGCCGCCGCACCGTTTCAGCGATTTCATCGGCTACCTGGTCTTCCTGCCGACGCTGCTCGCGGGTCCCATCCACCGCTTTCCCGACTACCAGCGCGACCTCTCCCAACACCGCTGGGATGGCGACGCCTTTTCGCGCGGCCTTGAACGGGTTCTGTACGGCTACGCGCAGATCGTCATTCTCGGCAACTGGTTCGCCTCGACCAAGCTGCCGGCGCTGATCGCCGGAATCGACCCGTCGCGGGAGGCGCTGATCGCCTATCTCGACGCGCTGCGCTTCGGGCTGAACGTGTACTTCCAGTTCGCCGGCTATTCGAACGTTGCCATCGGCTTCGCGCTTCTGCTGGGCTTTTCGGTGATCGAGAATTTCGACTGGCCCTTCCTGCGCCGGAACATCGCCGAGTTCTGGCGGTCCTGGCACATCTCGCTGTCCGGCTGGTGCCGCGCCTACGTCTACATGCCGGTGGTCGCGGTCACCCGGAACGTCCAGCTCGGCGCGCTCGCCACCATGCTGGCCATCGCGCTGTGGCACGAACTGTCGCTGCGCTACGTGCTGTGGGGCCTCTATCACGGGCTGGGCATCGTCGCGTGGCAGCTGTTCCAGCGCGCCAAGCCCGCCCTGCCGACGTTGCGCGGACCCGTCGCGCAGGGGCTGGCCGTGGGCGGCTCCGTCGCGCTGACCTTCAACTTCGTGATCCTCAGCTTCGTCCTGATCAAGGAGGCGACCATGCCCGACATGCTGCGCGCCTACGCGACCATCGTCACGGGGGCTTGGTGATGCATGCGTTCCTGGCGCGCGTGGTGGGTGAACGGGCGGCGGTGCCCCTGACCGCGCTCTGGTACGTGGTCCTCGTCGTCCTGATCGTCTATTTCGCGCTGCTCGATCAGGCACCGTTCCGCTACGGCCAGCTTTAGGCGGGGGGCGCCATGACCGACGCCGTTGCCCTCACCGATGGCGTTCACGCGGACCTGCACCGCGCCATCCTCCGCGGCCCGAACGTTCAGCGCGCCCTGACGCCGCGCCAATGCCAGATCCTGCACTGGGCCGAACGCGGCGCGACGCTCGCCCGCACCGCCGAAGCCCTGGGGTTGACGCAGGCCGACCTGCTCGCCCACCTCGACCCGCTCCTGGCCGATGGCCTTGCCCGCCTGATTCCCGGAACGCCCGCTCCGCCGGACACGCTCGCGTCCCTCTGGGATGAGGCCGTTCAGGCGTTCGGCCCCCGGCCCTGGCTGATCCCCGCCGACGACGCCCCCTCCATCACCTTCGCCGAAGCGGCCGAACGGGTGGACGCGCTTGCCCGCCTCCTGACCGCCGCCGGCCTGAAGCGTGGCGACCGCTTGCTCGTCCACACCGCGCCAAGCGCCGATGCGGCTCTCCTCTTCTGGGCCTGCGCCCGTCTCGGCATCGTCTACGCCCCCATGGACAGCGCGGCGACCCCCGACGCCGTTCGCCGCGCCCTGGACCTCGCCCAGCCGGCCCTGGTCTGCGCCGACGCCCCGCGCGCCGGGGGGCTGGAGGCGGTTGGCGCCCCCGTCATGGTCCTCGGCCACCCTCTGGCCGACACCCGAACGGACCTTCCGCCACCGCCCGCCGAGGACGACATCGCCGTCATCCTCTTCACCTCCGGCACTACGGGCGAGCCCAAGGGCGTGGAACTGTCGCAGGGCGCCCTGACCCGCAGCGCCCGCCTGCTCGCCGAATCCTATGGCATCAACAGCACCGACCGCCTGCTGAGTCTGGGCGAGTTCCACACCATGAGCGGCCTGCGCAATCCCCTGATCGTCACGGCCGCCGCCGGCGCCGCCTGCGTGCTGGCGGTGGAGGGGGAGCGGCGGCACCCCATCGGCGCCGTCGACCTGTGCCGGCGGCGCGGCGTCACCGTCCTGTCCGCCGTCCCCGCCTTCCTGAAGATGCTGAGCGGCATGGCCGTCCGCCTGGAAGCCGGAGCCTTCGGCCCCCTGCGCCTGATCCTCTCGACCGCCGCCGACCTGCCGCCGGAGCTTTCCGCCGCCATCCGCGCCGTCACCGGTGCTCCGGTCCTCAATTACTACGGCCTGACGGAGACCTGCGGCGCCTGCACCCTGGTCACCCCCGCCGACGCCGACCGGGCGCAGGGGTCCATCGGCACGCCGGCCGGCGCCGTCTGCCAGATCGTCGCCGACGACGGCCTTATCCTTGCTGATGACGAGGCCGGCGAACTCCGCGTCCACAGCGCCAATCTGATGGCCGGCTATCACCGCCGCCCCGACCTGACGGCGACCATGCTGCGCGACGGCTGGCTCTACACCGGCGACCTCGCCGTGCGGCGCCCGGACGGGCACATCGTGCTGGTCGGCCGGCGCCGCGACATCATCAAGACCGCGCGCGGCGACCTGCTGGCCCTCGG
>JAEZID010000074.1 GCA_023416195.1 Pseudomonadota bacterium
ACGGCAGCCGGCAGATGACCCGTCATCTCCGGCGCCAGGGGCAGGAGGTCAACCGCAAGCGGGTCCGCCGCCTGATGCTGCGGATGGGCTTGCAGGCGGTCTACCAGCGTCCAAAGACGACGGTGCCACATCCGGAGCATAAAATCTGGCCGTACCTGCTGCGGGACATGGTCATCGACCGTCCGAACCAGGTGTGGTGCGCTGATATCACGTACATTCCCATGCGCCGCGGCTTCCTGTACCTGGTCGCCGTCATGGATTGGGCATCCCGCCGTGTTCTGGCATGGCGGCTGTCGAACACCATGGACGTCGAGTTCTGCATCGAGGCCGTGGAAGAGGCGATGGCGCGGCACGGTCGGCCAGACATCTTCAACACCGATCAGGGCAGCCAATTCACCAGTCCGCGCTTCACCGGGCTCTTGACCGCGGCCGGCGTTCGGGTGTCGATGGACGGGCGCGGCCGGTGGATGGACAACGTGTTCATCGAGCGGCTGAAGTACGAGTGCGTCTACCTCCATGCCTTCGAAACGGGCAGCGAGGCCAGGGCCGGGATCGGAAGCTGGATCGATTACTACAACGCCGACCGCCCGCACTCGGCCCTCGGCGGCAGAACCCCGGACGAGGCCTACCAGAGCACACCGGACCGGATCAGATTGGCGGCATGATACGAACCTGAACCAAGCTTATTCCAGCCGCAATTCTGTCCGGGAAACGGGGACCAGCTCAACATCGAAGGCTACTACAATCGCCAACGCCTGCACTCGGCGATTGGCTACATCACCCCTGAGCAGGCCGAGCGACAGGCCGCATAACCCGGTGTCCACTGCTTCAGGGGAAGCTCACGGGCTCACCCATCGGCGCGTCGGTCACTGGGGCCACCATCGGCATGGCGGCAAATCCGGCCAGGAGCGCGCGGCGGGAAACAGCCGGGGCACAGTTATCCGGGAGCTGACGCGCACATGAGCGCGCCGCGGACGTTGAAGCCGCGTTCATGCTGCTCCTCCTTGTGCTAAAGTCACATGAAGAGGACAAGAGCATATATGCCACATGCACACTGATGTGACAAGCGCACAATTTCGCATGGCGCGGGCGGCGCTGGAATGGACCGTCCGCGATCTGGCCGCCAAGGCTGGCGTGCATCGGAACACCATTGCCCGTATCGAAGCTGGTGAGGCTTCGCACGGGCCGACGCTCGCTGCTGTTCAGCGGGCGCTTGAGGATGCCGGCATCATCTTCCTATCGGCAGGCGAGCAGGCGAACGGCGGCCCTGGCGTGCGACTGCGCGAACCGGAAGAGACCTGACCGCCCTCCCCATCCTCTTGTTCGGCAGGGAATACGACCATCCTCCCGTCCCGACCTGCGATCCGGAGAACCCCGCCCGCAGCGGCGCGCAAGGCTGGCCGCAGGCCACCGCCGGAGGCGGCTTGGCCTTGCGCGGCGCGAGGACGGGGTTAGCCTCGGGAGCAGCGGACGGGGCGGGAGAGCGGCGCCGTCAGGGCAGCGGATGCGAAGTTTTCATGGCTGCCCAGCCTATCGGGCATGCCTCGTGAGACACAGATGTGACACCGGCCGGCAAGCACTCAGAAAATATCAAGTCAGATGAGGACGTTGCAGGTAGTCCTCGCTCTGCATCTCCATCAGGCGGGAGACGGTGCGTTCGAACTCGAAGGCGTGGGTGCCTTCGGGGTAGAGGCGCTCCGGCGGGCCGGCGGCGGCGATGACGACGTTGACCTTGTGCTCGTACAGCGCGTCGATCAGCGTCATGAAGCGCTTGGCCTCGTTGCGCAGCTCATCCTTCATGGTCGGCACGTCGTCGATCAGCACCGTGTGGAAGTGTGTCGCGATGGCGAGGTAGTCGGCGGCGCCGAAGGGCTTGCCGCAGAGGTCCCAGAAATCGACGCAGGCCACGCCCTTGGCCGCGCGCTCGATGTCCACGCGGCGGCCCTGGACCAGCAGGTGCGTGGACTGGCAGGCAGCACCATCGGTCAGGTCGGCGAAGGTCTGCTTGATCCTGGCGTCGGACTCCGGCCCGAGCGGCCAGAAATAGACCGGCTTGCCGTGCAGGCGGTCGAGGCGGTAGTCGGTCGGCCCTTCCAGCGACAGAATGTCCAGCTTCTCCTTCAGCAGCGCGATGAAGGGCAGGAACAGCTCGCGCTGCAAGCCGTCCTTGTAGAGCATGTCCGGCGGCCAGTTGGAGGTCGCCACCACCACCACGCCCAGGTCGAACAGGTTGGTGAACAGCCGGCCCAGGATCATCGCGTCCACGACGTTGGTGACGTGGAACTCGTCGAAGCAGAGAAGCCACGCCTCGTCGGCCAGGGCGCGGGCCAGTTCGGGCAGGGAATCATCCGCGCCCGCACCCCTGGCCTTGCCGGACTGACGGTGCTGGTGGATGCGCTCGTGCACCTCCAGCATGAATTCGTGGAAATGGACGCGGCGCTTCCTGTCCACCGGGGCGGTGTCGAAGAACAGGTCCATCAGCATGGACTTGCCGCGCCCCACGCCGCCGTAGAGGTAGAGCCCCTGCGGCGCCTCCACCGGTTCGGGGCGGCTGCGGCCGAGGCCGAAACGCTCCAGCCAGCCGGTCTTGCCGCCACTGGCCGCCGGCTGCGGGCGGTAGCCCTTCAGCGCGTTGTACAGGCTCTGGAACTTCTCGGCGGCCAGTTCCTGGTCGGGGTCCGGCCGCAGCGTGCCGGTGCCGCGCCGGGCGCGATAGAGCGAAAGCGGTCCGTCTGACATGGGATCGAGCGGGTCTCGGCTGGAGAAGACCTTTTCCTAACGGATGCGGGCGGGGAGGGCAACGTCCGGCGTACCTCCGGCGCGTTAGTGATAATTTTATGGATATCTGCGATAAATGCCTGAAACCGCCGGGAGAGCGTCATGGATACCGCGACCGACCGCATGGCCAAGTTGCGTGAGTTGAGCCAGCACATCGGGAAAGCCGACTTCATGCAGGTGGCCGAGCGCGTCGCCCGCGAGGTGAAGGCGCCGGAGGTGAAGGTGGTCGGGGCGGAGCCGGTGCAGGCTCCGCAGCGGATGACCGGCGCGCCGCGCCGTCCGGCGACGCTGCCCCGCAAGAAGGGTTAGGCGGTCACCACGCGGTTGCGGCCCTGGCGTTTGGCCTCGTAAAGCGCGGCGTCGGCCTTGCGGACGGTGTGCTCGTAGTCCGGATGGCCGTCGTGCAGCGCGGCGCCGATCGACGCGGTGACGCGCAGGTGGTCCGCGGCGCGGACGAAGGAATGTTCGGCGACCAGCTGCCGCGTGCGTTCGGCCTTCACGCGCATCGACGCCTCGTCCATCTCGGTCAGCAGGACCAGGAATTCCTCCCCGCCGTAGCGGAACACGAAATCGCCGGCCCGCACGTTGGCGTGCAGAAGCTCCGCCATGTCGGACAGCACGGCGTCGCCGGCCTGATGGCCCAGCGTGTCGTTGATCGCCTTGAAATGGTCGACGTCGATCAGCAGCACGGCGAAGGGCTTGCCGTGCCGCAACGAGATGTTCACCTCGCGCTGGAAGATCGACGGCATGAAGCGGCGCGTCAGAAGGCGGGTCAGCGGGTCGCGGCCGCCTTCGATCTCCATCGCCTTTTCGATCACCGCGCCCAGCAGAAAGGCGATGTCGGTGACGTCGCTGTTCAGCTCCTTCACGAAGGCCGGGGTGACCCAGCCGGCCTCAGTGGCGGCGTCCACCTTGGCGCTGATGCGCTCCGTCCGCTCGCGGATGCTGTCCAGCTCCACCACCTTGCCGAAGGTCAGCTCCGCCTTATGGTTCAGCCACAGGCCGAAGTCGGAGGCGGCGATGGCCGGCGGGGTGGGGCGGTTGTTCTCCTCGTGCGCGTAGAAGGCCACCACCGCGTTGCGCAGCCAGTCGAACAGGGACGACTTCAGCCGCTCTCCCTCGATGGCAAGGTTCTGGCCGGTCATGAACATCTTCAGCGACTGCTGCTGGCGCACGTTGCCGAGCAGGTCGCCCAGATAGGCTTCGTGCATGTTGTCCAGCTCGGTGTCCAGAATCTCGCCCACGAAGAGGATCGCGGCGGCGGTCTGGGCGCGGCCGAGGTCGGAATCGACGAGACGGACCGACAGCTCCTTCTTGATGATGCGCATGCCGGCGTTGACCAGCGTCAGCGGGATGTTGATGCGCGCGTGGATCAGGCCGACCTGATAGTTCTGTTCCAGCACCGCCGCGATCCGCTCCGCGGAGTCGGCCTCGAACAGGGCCCGGATCCAGCGCGCCAGCGACGGGCGCAGCCGTTCCTGCACCAGCGCGTGGTTGAGGAAGGCGTTGCTGTCCGGACGGTCGAGCAGGACGTCGTAGAAGGCTTTCGAGATCGCGTCGGCGTCGGCGCGGGCGACCGCGGTCACCCGTTGCAGGACCAGGGGATCGGTGTCGGCCCACAGCGACGACAGCGTTTCCGCGAGGATCGCGGCCTTGCGGTCTTTCTGGCTGTCCATCGACCCGTCTCCCGACCCTGTTGCGGCTGTTGTCGCTCGCCTGTTTTGTACCGCCGAAGGCTCTTCCTTCGAAAGGGACATTCCTGCCCGTCCCCGGCCTGCCCATGCCGGGGCGATGCATAGTCACGTATGTCCTTTGTAACGAAATGTATCAATAAGGTTAAACGTCCGTTATGGATTTCGCGTAAGATTGATGAAACACGAAAGATCGGGGGATGGCGCCGGTGCGGAGCGCGGCCCCTGGGGAAAGCGTTCGGTCCATGGGCATCAGCGATCCGATCCGCCAAGCGGCCCCGCCGCGCCCGGCCTCCGGGCTGGGGGAGTGGCTGTTCCACATGCTGGGTTCGGTGCGCTTCCTGATGATGGCGTCGGGGGCGGCCTTCATCGTCGTCGTGAACGGGCTGATCGGCTACGGCATCTGGCAGCACCGGGCGGAGTCGGTGGAAGCCGCCGAGCGGTCCACCCGCAACCTGGCCCGCGTGCTGGAAGAACAGGCGGTCCGCACGGCGGCCAGCGTGAACCAGCTGTTCGACGATCTGCTCTATGTGCTGGACATCCATCCGGAGGGGCGGCAGGGCGGCAGCGCGGCCATTTATGACCACCTGCGCCGGCGCCGCGATGCGCTGGGGGCGATCACCGGTCTGGTCGTGGTGGACGAGCGGGGCATGATCCTGCATCACACCGCCGACACAAGCCCGCCCGGCGTCGATTTGACCGACCGGCCCTATTTCGCCGTGCACCAGCACGGCAAGAAGGACGGCCTCCACATCGGCCCGCCGATTCCCAGCCGCGTCGTCCCCGGCACCCAGGTCATTCCCATGAGCCGGCGCTGGACCCGCCCGGACGGCAGCTTCCGCGGGGTGGTCGTCGCCATGGTCAACCCCTCGCAGCTCGGGGCCAACTTCGAGACGATGCGGCTGGGGCTGGAAGGGACGGTGACGCTGGCGCTGTCGGACGGCACCGTGCTGGTGCACCGGCCATGGGACAGGATGGACCGGTTTCCAAAACATCTCGGCGACTGGCGCGACGTTCACGCCGCCATGCAGGCGAGCGGCGAGGGCACGCTGGAGACGGTGCAGCCCTCCGACGGGCGGCCGGCCATCGCCAGTGTCCGCCGCGTGCACGGCTATCCCCTGACCGTGGTGACCACCGTTCCGAAGGACGAGGCGCTGGCCGACTGGCGGCGCGACAGCACGGTGTGGGTCCTGATGGGCCTGGCCATGACCGTCGTCATCGCCGTGCTGACCTGGTACGTGGAGCGCCAGCAGGCCCGCCGCGACCAGGACCAGGAGACGCTGGCGCGGGCGTCCCGGCGCATCCGGGGGATCCTGACCTCCATGGTGGACGCCGTGGTGACCATCGACGCTCGCGGCCGGATCGAGACCTTCAACCCGGCAGCCGAGCGCATGTTCGGCTATACGGAGGCCGAGGTCGTCGGCAAAAGCGTCGGCATCCTGATCCCCGAGACCTACCGCATGGACCATGACCGGTACATGAGCGGATACCGCCCGGACGTGGGGTCGCGCATCATCGGCAACGACCGCGAGGTGCTGGCCCTGCGCCGCGACGGAACGACCTTTCCCATGAACCTGGCGGTCAGCGAACTGCGGCTGGACGGGACCCAGAAGGACGGCGATCAGAAGGACGGCGACGGGAGCGGAGGGCCGCGCGTCTTCGTCGGCGTCATCCGCGACATCACCAAGCGCAAGCAGCAGGAAGCGGAGCTCCTCGCCTCCAAGAGTCAGGCGGAGATGGCCAACCGCGCCAAGTCCGAGTTCCTGGCCAACATGAGCCACGAGCTGCGCACGCCGCTGAACGCCATCATCGGCTTCTCGGAAATCCTCGACAGCGAGTTCTTCGGCAAGCTGAACGAGCGGCAGAAGTCCTGCGCCAAGGACATCCACGACGGCGGCAAGCACCTGCTGGACATCGTCAACGCCGTGCTCGACATGTCGAAGATCGAGGCCGGCCGCTATGAGCTGACCGAGGAGGTCATCGATCCCGGCGAGGCCATGGCCCAGTGCGTGATGATGGTCCGCGACCGCGCCCAGAGCAACGGGGTGGAACTGCGCAACACCCTGGCCGGCGGCATCCCCAACGTCTGGGTGGACCGCCGCGCCTTCAAGCAGGTGCTGCTGAACCTGCTGTCCAACGCCGTGAAGTTCACCCCGGCCGGCGGCAGCGTGACCGTGTCGGCCGGCATCGGGGAGGACGGCGGCCTGTCCCTGACGGTCGCCGACACCGGCATCGGCATCGCCAAGGAGTTCATGGAGCACCTGTTCCAGCCCTTCCGGCAGGCCGACAACTCCGCCAGCCGCCAGTACGAGGGCACGGGGCTGGGGCTGTCGATCTCCAAGAACTTCATGGAACTGCACGGCGGCTCGTTGACCTGCACGAGCGAGTTGGGCGTGGGGACGACGATGACCGTGCGCCTGCCGGCGGACCGCGTCGTCAAGCCGGGCGCCGCGCGGTCGATCGCGATGGAGGCGGCGAAAGCGGTCCGGGAGTCGTGATCCGGGGGCGGTCCGACACCGGAAACGGGCGATGGTCGGCGATTGCCAAAACGGGATTGCCAAAAACGGCTTGGCGATCACCGACCGGTCGGGGGGACAGCCGAAGGGCCATTCGAAGGGGTGGCAATCACCGACAGGCGATCTTCCGTTCGGGAATCGGCGGGGGCGACGGGTGCAGCAGGACGCCCTCGTCGGTGAAATCGACGCGGGCGGATTCATAGACGGCCAGCGCCAGATCGAGCGCCACGCGGAACTCCGGCTTGAAGTGCTTCTGTTCCTTGTAGCCGCCGCCGAACTGGTTGAAGAGCGCCTTCCAGGTGACGCCGGTCGGGTCGCGCAGGACGTGCAGGCGGTAGGCCAGCCAGACATAGACGTCGATGGCCATGGAACAGCCGCCGATGTGGCGGATCGCCGGCTCCCAGATCGGCACCGGGGAACGCTTCAGCGCGGCGAAGAAGGTCTCCGACAGCTGCACCGTCTCGCGCCACAGGGTCCCCTGGCCGTCGTCGTCGCGCAGGCGGATGCCGCCGGACACGATGTTTTCCTTGGCGAAGCCCTCCGACCCGTCCTTATCCCAGTAGAAGGTCAGGCGGCACAGGTTGATGCGCGTCGCCTGCTCCTGCACCGCCTTGTAGGTGGATCCGCCGGCGGTGATGCCCATGCGGTCCAGCCACTCGTTCGTCGACCGGCCCAGCTCGATCTCGCGGCTGTTGTCCTGGATGGCGCGGGTCTGGAGATAGAGCATGATCAGGCGCGCCTTGGCCCCGTAGGGCACGCCGACCGGCGCGAAGCTGCCGTCGCGCTTGCGCTCCTTGCCCGGCTCGACCAGCAGCGTCACGCGGCCCTGGTCGCGCCGCCATTCGGCGTCGGGCGCCAGCTTGCGGTGCGGCAGGCTGGTCAGGCAGAAGCCGGAATA
>JAEZID010000101.1 GCA_023416195.1 Pseudomonadota bacterium
GGATGATTTCCTGAGGGAGCATGATGCCTTCTGTTCATTAGCCGGCGGTGGCCGGCTGGGCAATTCAGTAGCCGGCGGTGGCGGGCTGTGCGGTGGGGGTGCCGTGGCCGGCGGCGGCGAGCAGGGAGTCGAGCAGGCCCGACGCGCCGAAGCGGAAGGTCTTCGCCGTCGACCAGCCCTTGCCCTGAATGCCATCGGCCAGCGCCAGGAAGGTGGCCGCGCCATCGGCGTCGCGGATGCCGCCCGCCGCCTTGAAGCCCAGCTCCTTGCCGGACTCATGGATGATGTGGAGCATCACGGCGGCGGCCTCCAGCGTCGCGGCCGGCTGGGTCTTGCCGGTCGAGGTCTTCAGGAAGTCGGCCCCGGCGGCGATGCAGTCGCGGGCGGCCCAGGCCAGCAGCTCGGGGTCGGGGAAAGCGCCGGATTCCAGGATCACCTTCATGGTCGTGTCAGCGCCGCAGGCGTCACGGCAGGCGCGGATGACGTTGATCGGCTGGGTGCGGGCGCCGTCGATGAAGGCGCGGTAGGGCAGCACCACGTCGATCTCGTGCGCGCCGTCCTTCACGGCGGCCTTGGTCTCCGCCGCGACGGAGGCGGCGTCGCCCTCGCCGGTGGGGAAGTTGACCACCGTGGCGATCCGGACGCCGGAGCCCTTCAGCGCCTTGCGCGCGGGCTTCACGAAGCGCGGCCAGATGCACACGGCGGCGACCTTGCCGGCCGGGGTGACGGCGCGCTTGCACAGCTTCTCCACCGTGTGTTCGGTGTCGTCGTCGTTCAGGCTGGTCAGGTCCAGCATGCCGATGGCGCGGGCGGCCAGCTTGGCGTTGGCCTTGGCCGAGGCGGCGGCGTCGAGCGCCCGTTGCAGGTCGGTGGAGAGTTTCATGGCCGGGGTCCGTCCTCTTCGTGCAGCCCTTCCAGGAAGCCGACCAGCAGCCGCTCCAGATCGGAGGCGGCGGCCGACGCGGCGCGCAGGGTCTGGTCATGGTCCACCGGCCCGTCGCCGAGCCCCACGCCCAGGTTGGTGATGACCGCGCATCCTACCACCCGAAGGCCGCAATGGCGCGCGATGATGCATTCCGGAACCGTGGACATGCCGACCGCGTCGGCCCCCAGCAGCTTCAACATGCGGACCTCGGCCGGCGTCTCGAAGGACGGGCCGGGATAGGCGGCGTACACGCCTTCGGCAAGGTCGATGCCGATGGCGGCGGCCTTGGCCTTCAGAAGGGCGCGCAGGGCCGGGTCCCAGGCGTCGGTCATGCTGGGAAAGCGCGGGCCGACGCTGTCGTCGTTGGGGCCGGTCAGCGGGTTGGCGCCCAGCATGTTGATGTGGTCGGCAATCGCCATCAGGCGGCCGGGGCCGACATCGAGTTGCAGGGAACCGGCGGCGCAGGTGAGCAGGAGGATGTCGCAGCCGGCCAGCTTCAGCGCGCGGATGGCGGTCTTCAGCGTGTCGAAGCCGGCGCCCTCATAGGCGTGGACGCGGCCCTGCATGCAGGCGACCGGCTGCCCGCCGAGCTGGCCGAGCACGAGGCGGCCGGCGTGGCCCTCCACGCTCGGGACCGGGAAGCCGGGAAGGTCCGTGTAGGGGATGGCGACGGCATCCGCGATGCGGTCGGCGATGCCGCCGAGGCCGGAGCCCAGCACGATGCCGACCCTCGGCTTGTCGCCGGGGGCACGGTGCAGGATTTCGGCGGCGGCGCGTGCGGCTGTCATCGTTAAAAATCCAGATTGTCGGGGCCGAAGGAGTGCGGCAGCAACTCCGCGAGCGTGAAGCTGCGGCGCAAGCCCTCCGGGCCGCAGACGTGGATCGGGGTGTCGGGCGCGGCGAACTCGCGCAGGCGCTGGCGGCAGCCGCCGCAAGGCGTGCAGAGCAGCCCGTCGCCGGGCTTGCCGCCCATCACGACGATTTCCCGGATGGCGCGGTCGCCGCCCAGGATCATCGCGCCGATGGCCGAGGACTCCGCGCACTGGCCCTGCGGGTAGGCGGCGTTCTCCACGTTGGCGCCCGCGAAGATCCGCCCCGAGGGGCCGAGGATCGCCGCACCGACCGGGAAGTTCGAATAGGGGGCGTAGGCCCTCCCCATGGCCGCGCGGGCGGCGTCGATGAGGGCGTCACGGTCGGCCATCAGCGTTCCTTCACGTACGGGATGCCGCTGGCCTTCGGCGCGACGGCCTTGCCGACGAAGCCGGCGAGCAGCAGCACGGTAAGGACATAGGGCAACATCTGGATGAACTGTACCGGGATCACGCCGACGATGGGCAGCGGCACGCCTTGCAGCCGCACCTGAACCGCGTCGGTGAAGGCGAAAAGCAGGCAGGCGAACAGCGTCGGCCAGGGCCGCCACTTGCCGAAGATCAGCGCGGCCAGCGCCAGATAGCCCTTGCCCGCCGTCATGTCGCGCACGAAGCCGGCGCCGTGCGCGGTGGAGAGGTAGGCGCCGGCCATCCCGGTCAGCACGCCGGTGAGCATGACCGCCTGATAGCGCAGTTTCGTCACGGAAAGGCCGGCCGTGTCCACGGCGGCCGGGCTTTCCCCCACCGCGCGCAGGCGCAGGCCGAAACGGGAGCGGGTCAGCACCCAATGCGTCACGATCACGACCAGCAGGGTCAGCCAGATCATCACGTTAGTGTCGTCGATCAGTTCCCGGTAGATGGGGCCGATGATCGGGATGGGGGACAGCGCCTCCACGCCGGGGAGGTGGATTTGCGGCAGCCGCGCGGCGCCGGGCAGAATCGGCGTCTGGCCGCCCTGCTGGAACCACGCATAGGCCAGCGTCGGGGCGAGGCCGGCGACCAGGATGTTGATCGCCATGCCGGACACGACCTGATTGCCCTGGTGCGTGATGCAGGCGAAGCCGTGCAGCAGCGCCAGCGCGACCGAGGCGGCGATCGCGGCGAGCAGGCCGAGCCACGGGCTTCCCGTGGAATAGGCGACGGCGGCGGCGAAGAAGGCGCCGGCCAGCATCTTGCCCTCAAGCCCGATGTCCACCACGCCCGCGCGCTCGCAATAGAGGCCGGCGAAGGCGGCGAGGACGAGCGGGGTCGCCACGCGGATCGTGGCGTCGATCAGCAGCAGGGCGAGGATCAGGACGTCGTCCATGTCACGCCCTCCCCTCTCCTTCAATGCCCCGGCGCCGGAACAGCGTTTCGACCTGCGGCTTGAACAGGTTCTCCAAGGCGCCAGCGAAGAGGATGACGAGGCCCTGGATGACCATGACCAGCTCGCGGTTCACGGTGGGATACTCGAACGACACCTGCCCGCCGCCCTGCGCCAGCATGCCGAACAGCAGCGCCGCCAGAACGATCCCGACCGGGTGGTTGCGCCCCATCAGCGCCACGGCGA
>JAEZID010000139.1 GCA_023416195.1 Pseudomonadota bacterium
GCGTAGGCGACGACGTGCGCGCGTTCGGTGGCGAGGTTGACGGCGGCCGACTCCACCCCCGGCACGCGCAGCAGCGCCTTTTCGACTCGGGCGACGCAGGAGGCGCAGGTCATGCCGCCCACGGTCAGGTCGAATTCCTGCTTCTGCGGCTCGTAGCCCGCCGTCTCGATGGCCTCGGCCACCGCCTTGGCGTCGGGCCGGTCCGCGAAGGTGACGTGCGCGCGTTCGGTGGCGAGGTTGACCGACACGCCGGTGACGCCGGGCACGCGCGACAACGCCTTTTCCACCCGGCCCACGCAGGACGCGCAGGTCATGCCCGAAACCCCGACGTCGAGTGTCGCGGAATCCGGGTTCGGGCCGGTTTGGACAGCTGCGGTGGACATGGTGGTCCTTCCCATTGATCTTGCGCTGCATCCCCATATGAGGCTTCCAGCGATTGGAAGGTCAAGGGGCTCAATTTGGGTTCCGCAGGCACACATGACGGAAGAGGGATGGAAACTTGCCGCGTTCCTCCGTAGCTCTTACGCCGATGAACGAGAGGAGGAACTAGCCCTATGCCTACCGAGACCAAATTGCAGCCCGGCGTCGTGACCGGAGAGGACTACCGCCGGCTGGTCGCCGCCTGCCAGGAGGGCGGATACGCCCTGCCCGCGGTCAACGTGGTCGGCACCAACAGCGTCAACGCCGTGCTGGAGGCGGCGGCCAAGAACCGGTCGGACGTGATCGTCCAGCTGTCCAACGGCGGCGCCCGCTTCTTCGCTGGCGAAGGCATGAAGGACGCGCTTCAGGCCCGCATCCTGGGCGCCGTGTCCGCCGCCCAGCATGTCCATCTGCTGGCCAAGGAATATGGCGTGTGCGTCGTGCTGCACACCGACCACGCCAACAAGGGCCTGATCCCCTGGGTCGAGGGCATGATCGCCCACGGCGAGGAGTTCTTCCGCCGCACCGGCAAGCCGCTGTTCAGCTCGCACATGCTGGACCTGTCGGAGGAGCCGCTGGAGGAGAATCTCGCGGAATGCGCCCGCGTCCTGAAGCGCCTCGCCCCGCTGGGCATGGCGCTGGAGATCGAGCTGGGCGTCACCGGCGGCGAGGAGGACGGCATCGGGTCGGAGGATCTGGAGGCCGCCGACAACGCCCGCCTCTACACCCAGCCGGAAGACGTGCTGCGCGCCTATGAGCTGCTGTCGCCCATCGGCACCTTCTCGGTCGCGGCGTCCTTCGGCAACGTGCACGGGGTCTACGCGCCGGGCAACGTGAAGCTGCGGCCGGAAATCCTGGGCGCCTCGCAGGAGCTGGTGGCGCAGCGCCACGGCGGCGGGACGAAGCCGCTGGCACTGGTGTTCCACGGCGGCTCCGGCTCCGAGAAGGAGAAGATCGCGCAGGCCGTGGGCTTCGGCGTGTTCAAGATGAACATCGACACCGACACCCAGTTCGCCTTCGCCGAGAGCATCGGGCGCTTCGTTTTGGAAAACGAGGCGGCCTTCCGCTATCAGATTCACCCGGAAACCGGAAAGCCCCTGAAGAAGCTGTACGACCCGCGCAAGTGGCTGCGCGAGGGCGAGACCGGCATCGTCCGCCGCCTGGACGAAGCCTTCGCCGACCTGGGCTCGGCCGGCCGGACCCTGGCCGGCTGAAGGTTGCCCGGCTGGAGGTTGGCTGACTGAACGGCGGCCTCTCTCCCGCCTTACCGGCGGGAGAGAGGACTGCGCAAGGAAAGCGGAGACCAAACAGGCGGAAAAGGGTGGAGGCTCTGGAAACTTTCTGTCTTTCCTTGACCTTCACACGCAACCAAAACATGTTGATGCTTGGAACCACAGAATTGCGAAGAAACTCCGCGCGAAGCGATGCGCGCGTTCGGGGCGGCTTGTAAATACACCACAATAAAAAAGTTCAATATGTTCCCGCGCCGCCGCAAAATGCAGCGCAGAAGGCGCCGATTTTTCAGCTAATACCATATCACTCTTGGTTTTTCATGCGCTCGAGCCTAGCGTGGCACCATGAAGCTGGACACACGCCTTTCCACGCTTGCCGCCGTCGCCGCGTTGCCGGTCGTGCTGTTTGCGACCGTGCTGCTGGTTCTCTACGGGCACGAGCGGCGCACGGTGGTGGAACAGACGTTGCGCGCCAAGGCCAGTGGCGTTGCGGCGGCGGTGGAACGGCAGATCGCCAACGAATTCGGCGTGCTGAACGCCCTTGCGACCTCCGAAGCGCTCGACAAACCCAACCTGACCGCCTTTCAGACCCAGGCGCAGCGCGTGCTGGACACCCAGCCGTCATGGTTCGCCATCGTGCTGAACCAGCACGACCGGCAGCTTATGAACACCCGGATCCCTCCTGGCGAACCGCTGCCGAAGACGATCGATCCGGAAAGCCTGGAGCGCGTCCTGGCCACCGGCCGCCCGCAGGTGAGCGACGTCCTGCGCATGCCGGAGTTGAGCCCGGAGCCGTTCCTGCTGGTCCGCGTGCCGGTGATCCGGGATGGCGCCGTGCGTTACGCGCTGACCGCCTACATCCCGGCCTATCCCTTGACCCAACTGCTGCGGGAACAGGTGTCGCCCCAGGATTGGCGGATGGGGATTCTCGACCGGAACGGCCGGTTCGTGGCGCGGACCGCCTCGCCGCACGCGCATGACCCGGCGATTGGCGAGCTGCCCCCGCAACGCGTGCGGGAGGGGCTTGCCGACGCGGCGACCAGAAACGGCATCTTCACGATCCCGGCGTCCAATGGCCAGCCCGTCACGGGGGCCGCCGTCCATTCCGACCTGACCGGCTGGACGGTGATGGGTGGAAATTACACCGACACGGTCTCTTGGGCGGCGCACCGCTCGGTCGTCATCGCCGGGCTGGGCGGCCTGCTGGCGGTGTGCTGCGCCACCGTCCTGGCCTGGGGTCGGATTCGCGCCCATCAGCGCCAGCGCGAGGCCGAACGCATCGTCGCCGAGATCGAAACCGAACGCGCCGTCGCCAACCGGCTGAGCGACATCGCCGCGCATTTTCCCGGCGTCATCTACCGCCGCATCCTGAAGGACGGCGTCATCAGCTATCCCTACATCAGCAATTACCGTCATGTGGTGGCGGACGCGACCGGGATCGGGGCCGGGATCGGGGCCGGGATCGGGGCCGGCAGCCCCGATGGCGAAGCGTTCGCCCGCGCCATTGAGGCCCGCGTGACCCCGGCCTCCCGCCAGACGTGGAAGGAAGCGCTGGAGCGGTCCGCCCAAACCGGAGCCCCCTACGCCGCCGACCTGGAGATCCTCGCGCCCGACGGCCGCCTGCGCACGCTGCGAAGCCTCGCCCAGACCCGCCGGGGCGCCGACGGTTCGGTGATCTGGGACGGGCTGATCCTGGACGTCACCGAGTCGCTGGAGGCCGAGGCCCGGTCGCGCGTCAACGACGAACGGCTGCGGCTGGCGGTGGAGGCCGCGCGCCTCGGCACCTTCGACCTGGACGTGACCACCAAGCATCTGACCTGGTCGCCGCGCTGCAAGGCCATGTTCGGGCTGCCGCCGGATGCGGAGGTGAACGGCGCCATCTTCCTGTCGCGGGTCCACCCCGACGACGTTCCCAAGGTTCGCGAGGCGGAAACCGGCGCGTTCGACCCCGACGGGCCAGGGGATTACAACCTGCGCTTTCGCGCGCGCTGGCCCGACGGCACCATCCGCTGGCTTGAGGCCTTGGGCACGGTCCTGTTCGAGGGCGAGAGGCACGACGGACCGACCGTGCGCCGCCCCGTCCGGCTGATCGGCACCGTGATGGACGTGACCGAGAACCGGCGCGCCGAACGCGCGCTGAAGGAGGCGCGGGACCGCGCCGAACAGGCGAACCTGTCGAAGTCCAAGTTCCTGGCCGCCGCCAGCCACGACCTGCGCCAGCCGCTGCAATCGGCCTTCCTGTTCACCGAGGCCTTGCAGCCGCATGTCCGTGACGCGGGCGGCCGCGAAAAGCTGATGCATCTGGAACGCGGGCTGGACGCGCTGAAGGGCTTGCTGGACAGCCTGCTGGACGTGTCGAGCCTGGACGCCGGCACCATCACGCCGGCGATCGAGGACGTGCCGCTCGCCCCGCTGTTCGAGGAGCTGGCGGCGGCCTACAGGCCGGTGGCGTCCGGCAAGGGCCTGACCTTTCACATCGACGCGGGTCACATCGACGCGGGCCACATCGACGCGGGCGGGGACGGCATCAGCGTGCGCAGCGACCGGACGCTGCTGGCGCGCATGCTGCGCAACATCATCGAGAACGCCATCCGCTACACGGCCGAGGGCGGCATCCGCATCACCTGCAAACGGACCGCCGACCGCGTGACGATCGACGTGGCCGACACCGGCATCGGCATCCCCCCGGAGCATCTGGAGCGCGTCTGGGAGGAGTTTCATCAGGTCGGCAACCCGGAGCGCGACCGCCAGCAGGGCACCGGCCTTGGGCTGGCCATCGTGCGGCGCATTTCGGCCCTGCTGGACCACCCCGTGTCCGTCCGCTCGGCGCCGGGGAGAGGAACCGTGTTCAGCATCACGTTGCCGGCGAGCCGCAACGCCGCCGCGACGCCATCCATCGCCGCGACCACGCGCGAGCGGCCGGGAACCGGCCAGTTCGCGGTGGTCGTGGACGATGACGCCATCGTCCTGCTGGGCCTAAAGACGATGTTCGAGGAATGGGGCTACGACGTTCTGATGGCCGGTTCCACCCAGGACGCCGTGCAAAAGCTGGAGGCCATGGGGCGGCGGCCGGACGTTCTGGTGGTCGATTACCGCCTGCGCAACGGCCGGGTGGGGACCGAAGCCATCGTCGCCATCCGCCGGATGTTCGGCGCCGACATTCCAGGCCTGATCCTGACCGGCGAAACGGCGGAGGACTGCCGCAACGACGCGGCCCAGCACGGCCTGGGGCTCATCCACAAGCCGGTCACGCCCCGGCAGCTCCACCAGGCGCTCCAGCGGCACGGGACGACGACGAACGCGGCGACGAACGCGGCGGCGGACGCCGGCCGGGAGCCGGTCCCCCTGCCCCCCTTGTCGTGATTCAACCCCGCCCTTAAGCCAGCCCTTCGGCGTCGAAGCCGGCGTCGGACAAAGCCTTGCGCAGGGCCGCGGCGTCCGGGGCGCCGGTCACGCGGACATCCTTCGTCGCGACGTCGATCTGCACATCCTCGACCCCGGCAACGCCGCCGAGCACCTTGCGGACGGACGCGGCGCAGCCGCCGCAGGTCATGCCGGGAACCTTGAACGCCATCATGCTCGATCTCCTTCGTCGGGGGGGTGGTCCTGGACGGAGCCTCCGCCTTCCAGCGATGGGAAGGTCAAGCGGGAAAGTCACGAATCGGCGGGCCGTTCTGGCGTGCTTTCGGCGCAGGACACGATGTGCGCACGACAAAACGCGCGCGGGACCTTGCGGCCTCGCGCGCGACACTCACAACCGGGAGTCGGAGTCGTCCTGGCTTGGGGCTCTATCGCCCGTGGGCGGAAGGCGGACCTTCCGCCGCAGCAACACCAGACGGTCGGAAGCGCGAAGGACGCCCCCGGACCGCGATCAGGCCGCGACGGCCTGCTTGTCCTGCGCCTTGGCGATGCGGCGCTTCAGGCGGCGCGCATCGTCGCTGAGGACGGCGTCCTTCGCGTCGAGCAGGAAGGCGTCCAGACCGCCCTTGTGCTCGATCGAACGGATCGCGTTGGTGGAGAGGCGCAGACGCACCATCTGACCCAGCGCATCGCTCAGCAGCGAGGTTTCCTGCAGGTTCGGCTGGAAACGGCGGCGGGTCTTGTTGTTGGCGTGGCTGACGTTGTTGCCAAACTGCGTGCCCTTGCCGGTCACGGAGCACCGACGTGCCATCGGAC
>JAEZID010000149.1 GCA_023416195.1 Pseudomonadota bacterium
GCCGGCTTCTTCCACATCGGCATGATCCAGCGCAACGAGCGCAACGCGATCATCCAGCACGGCACCATGACCATCATCCGCAAGTCGGCGCTGGAAGGCGTCGGCCGCTGGGGCGAGTGGTGCATCACCGAGGACGCGGATCTCGGCCTGCGCCTGTTCGAGCATGGCTACGAGGCCGTCTACATGCCGGAAAGCTACGGCAAGGGCCTCGTCCCCGACAGCTTCTCCGCCTACAAGACGCAGCGTTTCCGCTGGGCCTACGGCGCCGTGCAGATCCTGAAGCACCACTGGCGCGACCTGCTGCCGGGCGGCAAGCGCCTGACCGGCGGGCAGAAGTATCACTTCATCACCGGCTGGCTGCCGTGGTTCGCCGACGCCGCCCACATGATCTTCGGCATCGCCGGCATCGTCTGGTCGATCGGCCTGCTGGCCTTCCCGAAATATTTCGAATTCCCGCCCAGCGTCTTCATGATCCCGACGCTCAGCGTCTTCGCCTTCAAGGTCGGCGCCTCGCTCTGGCTGTACGAGGCGCGCGTGAAGTGCGGGTTCTGGGACAAGGTGGGGGCGGCGGTCGCCGGCATGGCGCTGACCCACACGGTCGGCCGCGCCATGTGGCTGGGCATGTTCACCTCCGGCCGCCCGTTCGTCCGCACGCCGAAGTGCGAGAACCAGCCGGCGCTGATGCAGGCCTTCCTGATGGCGCGGGAGGAGATCGCCCTGCTGCTCGGCCTGTGGGGCGCGGCGCTGGCCATCGTGATGGTGTTCGGCCACGAGAACCGAGACGCCTTCATGTGGTCGGGACTGCTGGTCGTGCAGTCGCTGCCCTATCTGGCCGCGCTGATCACCGCCCTGATCAACGCCTTCCCCAACATCAACTTCGGCAAGCGCCGGCCGCAGCCGGTCGGGGTCGCGGGGGCCGGCGCCGCCGACTGACGAGGTTCCGTACCGAATCGCGAAAAGGCCCCGCTCCGGCGGGGCCTTTTTCGTTGCCCGTCCGGGCGCGCGAACCGTCACCTTGACATTCGCACATTAATCCGTATACTAAACAATTACCGCTGCCACCGTGGAGGTGCGTCATGACGGACGGATTGATCGGCCGGTCGGAACCGCTGATCCGCTCGACCACCGCCGTCGAGCGCATGGGAAGCGCGACGGACCGGCAGCAGCGCCGCCAGCCGCAGCAGGAACGCCGCAGCCAGGAAGAGCCGAACCCGAAGCGGCGCCGCATCTACGATTTGCTGTTCGACGAAATCGACCAGATCGACACGCTCGACGGCGGGCAGAAGGCGCGCATCAAGCAGAACATCCGCGCGCAGCTCTCCTCGCGCGGGCCGCCACCCTCCGCCGCCGGCCCGCCGCCGGCGCGGGACAAGGCGCCCATCGCCTCGCCGGTTCCCGACGAATCGGCCCTCCCCGTTGCGGTCGACGACGACCACATCGTCCACATCGCCGCCCCCACGCACCCGCATCTCCCCCCACAGGAGGTGGCGGAGAACGCGATCCTGGCCATGCAGCTGCGCGACTGCCTCGGCCGCCGTACGACGACCGCCCGCCGCGTGGCGGTGTATCTGAACCTTCTCCTGACGCTGGACGGCGCGTTGCGCCCGCACATGGTGGTGGACGTCTGAAGGGCATCGGTTCCAGTGCCCGTTCCCATCGCGCGATTAAGGTCTGTTTCTCCCTCCGATGCGCCGTCCCGGTCGCCTGGACGTTGCGGCAAAATGGCCTTGTTCATCCTCTGGCGTCATTTCCCGCCGTGGATGGTCCAGCCCCCGCGAGGAGGTCCCCCGTGCCCGACTCCCATCTTGCCACGCCTGCCCCGCTTTCCGGCGACGCCCTGCGCCAGTCGCTGTCCACGCGCTTTCAGAAGGCGCGCGGCCGCACCGCCGAATTGGCCGCGCCCCTGTCGCCCGAAGACCTGATGGTCCAATCGGTCGTCGACGGCGCGCCGGCCAAATGGCACCTCGCCCACACGACCTGGCTGTTCGAAACCACCGTGCTGGTGCCCTGCAACCCCGGCTACCGCCCCTTCGACCCGGCCTTCCTGCACCTGTTCGCCGCCCGCGACGACCGTTTCGGCAGCCACCAGATTCCCTCCCCCGCCCTGCGCCTGCTGTCCCGACCGAGCGCGCCGGAGGTCATGCGCTACCGCGACCACGTCAACGGCGCCGTGCTGCACCTGCTCGGCCGGGCCGATGAACGGCACCTCGACGACATCGCCGAGCGGGTCGAGGTCGGCATCGCCCACGAGCGGCGCCACCAGGAACGCCTGCTGACCCACATCAAGCACGCTTTCTGGAGCAACCCGCTGCGCCCGGCCTACGAACCGCCGCCCCAGCACTTCTCCACCACGCCGCAACCGCAGAACTGGATCGAGCATGACGGCGGTCTGGTGGAGGTCGGCCGCCCCAACGCGCCCCCCGGCTTCGACCATGAGGGGCCGCGCCACAAGGTTTACCTCACCCCCTTCCGCCTCGCCTCGCAAACGGTGTCCTGCGGCGAGTATCTGGCCTTCATCGAGGATAGCGGCTACACCACCCGCTCCCTCTGGCTGGCCGACGGGTGGGAGACGGTGCGCGCCGGGGACTGGCAGGCACCGCTTTATTGGGAATGGCGCGACGGCGCCTGGCAGATCTTCACCCTCTACGGCATGCGTCCGCTCGATCCGGCCGAGCCCGTCTGCCATCTCAGCTGGTACGAGGCCGACGCTTTCGCCCGCTGGGCCGGCAAGCGCCTGCCCGACGAGGCCGAATGGGAGGCCGTCGCGTCCGGTTGCGACAGCATGGGCAACCTGCTGGGCACCGGCCATCGCCACCCGCGCCCGCGCCCCAGCCATGGCGACGGCCCCTGGCAGATGTTCGGCGACGTGTGGGAATGGACGCGCAGCGCCTTCACCCCTTATCCCGGCTACCGCCAGCCGGACGGCGTGGACGAGGCGGTGCACGGCCGTTTCATGGCAAACCGCATGGTGCTGCGCGGCGGCAGCTGCGTGACGCCCTTCGACTACGCCTGCCCGACCACCCGCCACTATCTGCGCCCGGACACCCGCCTGTCCTTCACCGGCATCCGGCTGGCGGAGGACCGATAGGGATGAATTAGAACGATTGTAAAATCGTAGCGTCGAGGGGCGCCATCGGGTATATCCATAATTAAATTATGGATTTATGGAGCCTGCCCGTGTCCCTCGACCTTCCCCAGCCGTTCCGCCACCACGTATTCTGCTGCGCCCAGCAGCGCCCGCCCGGCCACCCGCGCGGCAGCTGCGCGGCCAAGAACGCGCACCCGCTGTGGGAGAGGCTTGGCCAGCGCATTCAGGCCACAGCCCTGATGGATGTGGGCATGGCATGGACCGGCTGTCTCGGTTTCTGCGCGGCCGGCCCGCTGATGGTGGTCTATCCGGAGGGCATCTGGTACCGCCCCGAAACGCCCGAGGACATCGACGAGATTGTCGACTCCCACCTCGTCAACGACACGCCGGTCGAACGGCTGGTGATGGTGCTGACGCGCTGACATGAGCCCGGACGGCGCATCGGCCGAGCCGCCGTCCGGAATGGCAGGTCCGGCATGAGCCCCTTCCTCTCCCGCCCCAGGGAAGGAGGTTTCAGCGCCCCAGGCTTAAATCCAACTCTCGTCGTCGCCACCGCTGTCGAAGCCGGGATCATCGTCCTGATAATCCGCATCCTGCACATTCGGGGCATCCTGTCCGGCCCCCTGATCCTGCGCGGCGGCGTCATAGTAATTGTTGATGACCGTCTCGCCGCCGCCAGCCGCCGCCTCGCTCGCCCCCGCCTCGCCGAACGGTCCCGGCGAATGGCTGAGCATCGAGGAAATGGCGCTCGCCGCCAGCATGCCGCCGGCCACGCCGGCCGCCGTCTGCGCGGCGCCGCTCAGGAAGCCGCCGCCGCGCGGCGCATTGCCCTGAGGCCCGAAACCGGCTTGCGGGTAACCGGGCTGCCCATAGCCCGGCGGCTGCGCGTAACCGGCCTGCGGCGCGGCACCCCAAGGACCGCGCCCGCCACCGGCCGGAGGGGGCACGGGGTTGTACGCTGGTCCCTGCGGGGCGACGGGCGCCGCCGGGCGCGGCTCCTCCGGACGGCTGCCCCACGGGCTGCGGCCACCGAGACCGAGCGCGTTGGACAGGAAGCTGCCGCCCCCGCCGGTCGCCGGTTGCGGCTGGGCGCGAGACTGCGCCTCCTTCAACTGGCGCTCCAACTCCTCGATGCGCTGCTGGGCGCCGGTCAGCGCCTGCTGCTGCACCAGCACGGACTGAGCCAGATAATAGGGCGCGGTCGGTTGGCTCTGCGCCAGCTGCTGGATGAATTGTTCGGCCTCCGCGTCGCGCGGCTGGGCCTCGGCCTCGCGCAGGTGCTTGAACAGGTCGGAAAGAAGGTTGCGTTCCTCGGGCGTCATGCGGATGTCTCCTGTGCGCGTTTTGTGGGACGCACTCATGATGTGGCGTGCCCGCCCCCATGAAACAGGGGGAGGCGATGCCGATCTATGCCCTTTCTCGCCCCCTCGACCACCGGCCTGCGTTGCTTCCCGCCAGTGCGGGAGAGGTGATGCCCCCCTTACGACGACAGAGCGCTGCGCCCGAGCGATGCCGAAGCCGCATGGCTCCGTCAGCCGGCCTTCCGCTGCTCCGCCGCCCCGGCGTCGGCATCGCCGGTCAGCGCCGCGCGAACCGCGTCGTCCACGCGGTCCAGCCAGACGAAGGTCAGCTGCTCCCGCACCGCCTGCGGGATGTCGTCGAAGTCCTTGCGGTTGCGGGCCGGCAGCATGACGGTCTTCAGACCGGCGCGCTGCGCCGCCACGACCTTCTCCTTGATCCCGCCCACCGGCAGAACCAGCCCCCGCAGGCTGATCTCCCCGGTCATGGCCGTGTCGGACCGGATGCAGCGCCCGGACAGCAGCGAGACCAGCGCCGTGAACATCGCCACGCCGGCCGACGGCCCGTCCTTCGGGATGGCGCCCGCCGGGACGTGGATGTGGATGTCGAACTTGTCCAGCCCCTCCGGGTCCAGGCCAAGCTCCCGCACCCGCGACTTGACGAGGGTGAGCGCGGCTTGCGCGCTCTCCTTCATGACGTCGCCCAGCTGGCCGGTCAGGATCAGCCGGCCGGAGCCGGGGAAGCGGCTGGCCTCGATGAACAGGATGTCGCCGCCGACCGGCGTCCAGGCCAGCCCCGTCGCCACGCCCGGAACGCTGGTCCGCATCGCCACGTCGTTCTCGAAACGCGGCGGCCCCAGGATCTCGGTCAGCCTGTCCGGCGTGACGGTCATGCGCTCCGTCCGCCCCTCCGCGATGCGGACGGCGACGTGGCGGCAGACGGCGCCGATCAGGCGCTCCAGGTTGCGGTTGCCGGCTTCCCGCGTGTAGTCGCGGGCGATGGCGCGCAGGGTCTCGTCGGGAAGTTCCAGCTGTTCCGGCGTCAGCCCGTTCGCCACCAGCTGGCGTTTGACCAGATACCTCTTGGCGATCTCCAGCTTCTCGTCCTCGGTGTAGCCGCTGAGTTCGATGACCTCCATGCGGTCGCGCAGCGGGCCGGGGATGGTGTCCAGCACGTTGGCCGTGGCGATGAACATGACCTTGGACAGGTCGAACGGCACGCCGAGGTAATGGTCGCGGAAGGTGGCGTTCTGTTCGGGGTCCAGCACCTCCAGCA
The DNA here is from genome assembly GCA_023416195.1 of Pseudomonadota bacterium. Lineage (GTDB taxonomy): Bacteria > Pseudomonadota > Alphaproteobacteria > Azospirillales > Azospirillaceae > Azospirillum. Next base: position 5,663 of record JAEZID010000149.1, read on the forward strand.
GCGCCGCCGACGGGTCGCCGTGGAAGCCCTGGCCGAGCTTGTCCATCTCGTCCAGCATCAGGACGCAATCCCGCGTTCCGGCCTTGCGGATGGCCTGGACGATGGTCCCCGGCAGCGCACCGACGTAGGTCCGGCGGTGGCCCCGGATCTCGCTCTCGTCGTGGACGCCGCCCAACGAGACCCGCGCGAAGGCCCGCCCGGTGGCCCGCGCGATGCTCTGGCCGAGCGAGGTCTTGCCGACGCCCGGCGGGCCGACGAAGCACAGGATGGGGCTGCGCCCCTCCGGGTTCAGCTTGCGCACGGCGAGAAATTCGAGGATGCGGCGTTTGACCTTCTCAAGGCCGTAATGGTCCTCGTCCAGGATGCGGCGCGCCTCGGCGATGTCGATGCTGCTCTCGGACAGGCGGCTCCACGGCATCTCGATCAGCCAGTCGAGATAGCTGCGGACCATGGAATGTTCGGCCGCCGCCTCCGGCATGCGTTCCAGCCGGCGCAACTCCTTCTCGGCGTGTTCCCGCACGTCGGGGGGCATGCCGGCCTTGGATATGGCGTCCTGAAGCTCGCCGATCTCGGCCTGCCGGCCCTCGTCGGCCTCGCCCAATTCTTTTTGGATGGCGCGGAGCTGTTCGCGCAGCAGAAATTCCCGCTGCCGCTCGTCCATCGCCTCGCGCGTGCGTTCGCGGATGTCGCGGGAGATGCGCAGCACCTCGATGCGCTGGGCCAGCAGATTGCCGACCTTGTCCAGCCGGGCCGGCAGGTCGAAGGTTTCCAGCACCTCCTGCTTCTCGAACGGCTTCAGATCCATGTAGCTGGCGGTCATGTCGGCCAGTTGGCCGGGGCTGTCGATGGCCTGGACCGCGCCCAGCAGCTCCTGCGGCGCCTGCGGCAGCAGTTGCAGCGCCTCCACGGCCTCGTTGCGCAGGTTCAGGAAGCGGGCCTTGACCTCGGGCGTGTTGGCGTCGGTTTCCTCAATCATCTCGACGCGGGCGGCCATGAAGGGGTGGCCGGATACCCATTCGGTGACGCGGAACCGCTGCTGCCCCTGGCAGACCAGATGGTGGGCGCCGTCCGGCGTGGTGACGTAGCGCAGGATGCCCGCCGTGGCCCCGACGCGGTGCATGTCGCCCCCGGTCGGCTCCTCGACCGCCTCTTCCCGCTGGAGGAGGATGCCGACCGGCCGTTCGGTCCGGGCCGCCTCCTGGGCGGCGGCGACCGAACGGGCTCGCCCCACCGTGACCGGCAGCACCGCGCCCGGAAACAGGACGAGGTTGCGGACGGGAATGATCGGAATCACGTCGTCGGAAAGACCGGAGGCCTTGGCGGGGCCTTGCTCATCGCTCATGCGCTTGTCCTTCAACCCATCTTGTCCAGCGCCAGCACGAGGCAGCCGGCGACCAGATCCCGCCGGCCCATGCGGTAGGCGCCGGGCGGCAGCTCGATGCGCCGCTCGAAGCGGCCGTGGGGAATTTCCAACCGGTGGATGATGCCGTCGCGGCCCAGCGGCAGCGTCCGCTCGCCGGCCACGACGAGAACGCCGTCCTCGATGGCGACCTCCAGCTGGTCGGCGGCAACGCCCGGCAGGGCGACCGCGATGACCACCGCGTCCTCCGTCTCGTAGACGTCGATGGGCGGGGTCCAGCAGGCCCGGCGCGGGCCGGGCGTGGCCGGGCGGAAGAACTGGCGGTGCAACCGCTCGGCCCGGTCGAGCAGTTCGACGGCCTCGGACCACATCCAGGTGCCGGGATCGCGACGGGATGACATGGGCACTCCTTGGGCTTTCAAATCGGGGGCAAGGAGGCGTCAGGCGCCGCCGCCGGCTTCCTCGCGGGCGCCGGGCGCCCGTTCCTCGGCGCCCCGGCGCGCACCGGACTCTATGGCCCCCATGCCCGCGGCGGCGCGGCCGAGGTTGCCGGCGTCGCCTTGCTTGGGAACGGTGTTGGCGTCCATGGCCTCGGGCGCTCGAACGTCCGGATTGGGGTTCGGCTGCCCGCAATCGCGGCAGGCCCGCTCCCAATGCTCCGCATGCCGGCCTTCGGGGCGTCCTTCCTGTTCCCAGATCTCGTAAGCCCGCTCGCGGATGCGGTTGTCGTCCATCGCGTTCTCTCCCTCGACCGGCAGCGCGGGACTCCCGGCGTGCATGCCAAGGCCCGTCATTGGCTACGAGAACGGCGCGGAATCATGGGCGTTCCCCTGTCCGTGCGGACATCAGACGGAAGAGAGGGAAATGGCCGTTCGAGTCGCGGTCAGGCGTGCCCGTCAGGCGTGGCCATCCGGCGGGTCGGGGCGGCCGACGTCGTCGTCATGGCCGCTGCGGTTGCTGAGAAAGACCAGCGCCATCAGCCCGATGGCCACGGCGCTGGTCAGCACCGCCCCCAGGATCATGGCCAGCAGCCCGTGCAGGCTGAGGCCGAACCTGTCGAAGCCCAGCGCCGCCCAGGCTCCCATCAAGGCGGCCACGACCAGAACCGGGCAGACGACGAGGAAGAGGCGAAGCCAGCTCATGCACGGGGGTCCCTCAGTCGGGCGGAGAGAGGTCCACCACCATGGCGACCTTGCCGTCCGGGGCGCAGCGCTGCCCCATGCAGAAATAGGCCATCGACCAGCCGGGACAGGCCCCCAGCAGCGCGGACGCGTCCGACAGCCGGCCGCGCGGGTCCTCCACGGTGGGGACGATCAGGCGCACGCCGCCCGTCTCCGTCCGGGTGACCGCCCCCAAACCGCTCAGCCGGGCCAGGCAGGCGGCCTCGGCCTGCCGGTTCTGCTCCTCCACCGTGCCGGCGAGGCGGGATGCGCGATAATACAGCCCGCCGCCCATGCCAGCGAAGGCGGCCCCGGCCACGACCAGGAGGATGGACAGAACGCGCGTGGTCTTGGCTTCGAACATGGACGGCTCAGTGGGGGCGGCTCGGTGGGGGGCAGCTCGACGGGAGGGTCAGAAGGACTGTTTGGCGAGCTGTTCGGAGACTTGCAGGATGGGCAGGATGGTCAGGCCGAACAGCACGAGGCCTGACATGCCCAGGAAGATGACGGCGATTCCGCGCAGCACCGGCAGGGCCATGCGGACGTTCAGCAGATAGAGGTCGCGGTGCTGAAGCGCCAGGGCGTGCAGGGTCCGCGCCACCTCCACCCGGCTCTCCGCCGCGGCCAGCGAGGCGCGGTCGGTGGCGTGGACGGAGCGCAGCGCGTCCGCCCAGTTCCGGCCCAGCACCACGGCGCGGGCGGCGCGGCGCAACTCCTCCGCCAGCATGCCCCGGTCGGCGGAATCGGCGGCGAGGTTCAGCGCCTTGTCCATCCCGACGCCGGAACTGATGAGCAGCGACAGCTTGTGGAAGGTGATGTAGTGGCTGAGGCCCAGCGCGATGTGGCGGTAGACCGGCAGGCCGAACAGGATGCGGTCCGCCGCCGCCGGCGCCAGTTGCCGGCCCAGTGTGCCCACCGTGCCCAGAACCGTCACCAGCAGGAGGAAGGCCAGCACCAGCCCGCTGGTGACGTTGGAGGCCAGCTCGACCCAGCCCACATCCACCTCGGTCCGGGCGTTGCGGATCAGGTCCGTCTGCATCAGCCAGGGGTTCAGCACATGGGCGGTCAGGATCATGGTGACCGCCCCCAGCAGGGCGTGCCCGACGGAGATCCACAAGCCCACGCGGAAGTCCCGCGCCGAGGACAGCATGTCGGTCTCGAAGGTGGCGGCGTTGCGCAGGGCGTCCGGCGTGCCGGCGCCGTAGCCGCCCGCCCGCACGAGCGCCACCACCGTGGCCGGGAAGTCGCCGGGCAGCCGTTCCATGGCGCCGGGCAGGTCGTCGCCGGTCTCCACCGCGTCGGCCATCCGCTCGGCCACACGGCGGATGCGCCCTTCAAAGGAAGACGCGATGCGCCGCAGCGCCTCGGCGAGGCCGACCTTGGATTCCAGCATGGCGGCCAGCCGGATGAACAGGATGTGCCGCTCGTTGTGGTCCAGGGTCCGGGCGAAGGTGAAGGAGGAGCGGCGGCGGACGGACAGGATGCGGCCCCGGCCGCTGAGCGCGGCGCGGGCGGCGTCGGCGTCGGCGGCGTCCACCGTCAGGCTGCGGGCCTTGCCGGCGGCGATCAGGCGGACCTCGAAGCGCGCCATGGCCCCTTCCCCCTTCCGCCGCTCAGCGGTCCTGCTCGACGAAGACCGTGACCGTCGGGCGGATGATGATGAACAGGGCTTCGCGGGACAGCTGCTGCGCCCGGTGGGTGATGGGCGAGGTCGCCTGCGCGTTGTCGCCCTCGCGCCGGGTGGCGACGGGCTCGTTGTTGTCGAAGGTGTTGCTGTCCACCTGAAGGCCGCCGAGCACCACCGTGTTGCCGGCCAGGACGCGGACGATGTCGTTCAGCGCCTGCTCCTGCGTCTGCGGCTGGGTGATGGTGCCGACCTGATTGCCGGCGGACAGCTGGACGAACCGGATCAGGCTGTTGACCAGCACGTTCAGGTCGGCGGTCACGATGCGGGTGTCGGCGTCGTAGAAGGGCGTCAGCTTGATGGTCAGCCCGGTCTTGACCGTGGAGGTCTGGGCCGATCCCAGCAGGCCGGGGCTGATCGTGCCCGCGCCGCCGATGGTGTTGACGCCGACGCCGCTGACATAGGGGACCTCCTGACCGCTGCGCAGGGTCACCTGGGCGCCGGACAGGGTGTGGACCTCGACGTTCTGCTTGGTGTCGGTGTTGCCGAAGCGGGACAGGAAGTCGATGGCGCCGGCCACGTTGAAGACGCCGTTGATGCCCAGGATCTGGCCGGTCGGCGACACCGCGAAGGACACCGGGTCGGTCGCGGTGGACAGCCCCGTCTGGAGGCCGTTGGTGGTCGTCGTTCCGGTCGTCCCGGTGGTCGTCGTCGTGGTGGCGGTGTTCCGGCTGTTGAACTGGAGGACCAGCTTGGACCAGTCGAAGCCGCTCGCCGACTGGTCGGTCAGGCCCAGCGTCACCACGGCCAGCTGGACCTTCACCATCGCCATGTTGCGGTGGATGCGGTCGATGTAGGGCCGGATCACCTCGGTGTAGAGGCTGGGGGGGGCGGAAAAGACGATCTGCCCGCCGCGCAGGGACGGGGTGATGTCGCCGGCCCCCATGCTCTTCAGGTCGGCGGAGACCGACTGGATCACGTCGGCGATCTGCGGGACGGTGAAGGCGTAGCGGTCACGGTCGGTCAGGAACAGGGTGCCGTCCTGCCACCAGGAGACGATGCCCATGCCGCCCTGAAGCACGCTGGTCAGTTCGCTGAGCGTGCCCATGAAGGAGCGGAAGGGCAGCGCGCGGGCCAGCATCTCCGAATCGCTCGACTGCTCGAACCGGGTGGCGACGCGGACGCCGGTGAAGCTCAGCATCGTGACGAGGCGATCAAGGGTGTTCTCCCCCGCCGGGTAGCTGACCGAGATGCGCCGGGCGGCGACGGCCGGCGGCAGCGCCTCGCGCACCGAATGCACCACCAGCATGCCGCGCCCGACCGGAACGTGGGTGACGGCCGGCGCCCCCTCCAACTCCATGCGGTTCTGCGAGTCGCGGACCACGTCGTCGCGCGGCGGCAGGTTGCCGGCGGGCGGCAGGCTGCAAGCGGCAAGGAACGTGGTCAGCAGAAGGGTGGAAACTAACGACCGCAAGCGCCGGCTCCTCCGGACGAGGATGGGAAGGCGCGCGGATCGACCAGGAAGGGCGAGCCGGCGCGATCCTGAAAGAAGGCCTTGCCGTCCAGGCAGCCGATGAACACCGCGCCGGCCGGAACCACGTCGGAACCGCCGCCGGCCGAGGCCACGTTGGGCAGCGGCGGCAGACCGGGCAGACCCGGCGGCAGGCCGGTGTTGGCGGACGCGGCGGGGGCCGCGCCCTTGCGGGCGACCGCGTCCTGAATGGGCTTCGGAATCCCGGCGCCGTCCCTGCCGTTCAGGGCGTCCACGACGGCCTTGACCAGCCGCTCCTCGGCGGCGGAAACGGCCTTCTCGATGCGCTTTTGCAGGCGGAATTCGATGTCGTCGGCGCGCTCGGACGGGGCGAGGAAAGGGTTGGGTTCGATGGCCGACGCCGTGAAGGGGGCAAAGGCGGATGCGGGCGCGAGCAGGAGAGCCGCCAGCGCGATGCCGCGCCAAGCCCCCTGCCCCGTCCTCGAAGTCCCGGAATGGATCATTCCCGCCGCCGTCCGAACCCGTTCGCGTTCAGCTACACCCCAAATGGGTTAACCAATCGTAGCTATACGCCGCCAGACGCCGCTCCGCCAGCACGCGGTGACGGGAATGACCCAGTCCTCAGCCTCCGATCAGTGCGAGAGCAGCAACGGCACCGGGCAGGTGCGCAGCACATGGCGGGTGCCGCCACCGCGGTGCAGGAACGGGAAACCGTAATGGCCGTGCGCCCCCATCACCAGCAGGTCGGCCCCAGCGTCCATGGTGCGGGCGAGCAGCGCGTCCATGGCGCCGATGTCAGACACCGTGAAGTGCGTCTGTTCGGCCTTCACGCCATGCAGCGCCAGATGCTCCTGCACGCTGACGTGGGACGGTTCGGCCGGGGCGCCGGACGACGCCTGCGTCAGGACGGTGATGACCGTCACCTCGCTGGCCGCCTGGAGCAGCGGCATGGCGTCGGCCAGCGCGCGGGCGGCCTCGCGCTCTGCGTTCCAGGCGACGGCGACGCGCTTGCCGATCACCGGGAACTGGCCGGCGTAGGGCAGCACCAGCACCGGGCGGCCGGAGTTGAGAACGACCTGCTCGTTCATTTCCTCAGGCGCCACGCCGTCGCCGCTGCTGCGGTCGTACTGGCCGAGGACGGTGAGGTCGGCGAATCGGGACCAGATGATGGTCTCGCGGATGACGTGGTTGTACTCGCCATGCGCCAGCGCGTGCCACTGACCCTGAAGGCCGGCGGCCTGGAGCTTGTCCTGGAACAGCGCCTCGCTGCGCGCCGAGGCTTCGGCGAGGTGGTCGCTGGAGCGGCGGGCGATGACGCTGGTGGCGCTGCGGTCGGGCTGCGCGAAGAGGCCGCGCACGAAAGCCCCGTGCTGCTTGGCGAGCGCCAGCGCCGCGTCCAGCCGCGTTTCGACATGGGGGCTGGAGTCGAGATGCACGAGGATGTGCTTGAGAGACATGGAAAAACTCCTCCCGTTCTTTTTGTTCCCTGCGGCGATTGTCCAACGATGCCGCTTCGGATTCCAGCGGGAAAACCTTGCGCGCTTTCTTGCCAGGACGGAAAAGCCGAGCAACGACGGGGGGATCTCGCCACAACGGCACAAAGGACACAAAGAAGGTCACAAAGAGCGTCCGGCGTTCCGCAGGGCGCGTCGGCCGGAAAGCGCCTCTTTGTGAAAATCTTTGTGTCTTCGTGTCTTTGTGGCGAATCGCCGGCGTGGCAACGTTGATCCGGCCTGCGGCCGCTCCCTCATCCCAACCCTTCTCCACAAGAGGGAGAAGGGCTTTTCGCGGAAGGGCTTACTTCTTGACCAGCGAGCACTGGCTTTCAGCGATGGGGAGGAACGCCTCCTCGGCCGGGATGGTGCGGACGATCTTGTAATAGTCCCACGGTGCCTTGGATTCGGCCGGGGTCTTCACCTGGGCCAGATACATGTCGTGCACCATGCGGCCGTCCTCGCGGATGCGGCCGTTGCGGGCGAAGAAGTCCTCGACCTTCGTCTCCTTCATCTTGGCGACCACCTTGTCGGTGTCGTCGGTGCCCGTGGCCTCGACCGCCTTGAAGTAGTGCATCAGCGAGGAATAGACGCCGGCCTGGACCATGCTGGGCATCTTGCCGGTCTTGGCTTGGAAGCGCTTCGACCACTCGCGGGTCTTCTCGTCCATGTCCCAGTAGAAGCCGGTGGTCAGGTTCAGGCCCTTGGCCGTCTCAAGACCCAGCGAGTGGATGTCGGTGATGAAGACCAGCAGGCCGGCCAGCTTCTGCCCGCCCTGGACGATGCCGAATTCGTTGGCGGCCTTGATGGCGTTGATGGTGTCGGCACCGGCGTTGGCGAGGCCGATCACCTCCGCCTTCGAGGACTGGGCCTGGAGCAGGAAGGAGGAGAAGTCGCTGGCCGGGAACGGGTGCTTGACCGCGCCCAGGACCTTGCCGCCCGACGCCTTCACGACCTTGCTGACGTCGTCCTGGAGGTTCTGGCCGAAGGCGTAGTCGGCGGTTAGGAAGTACCAGCTCTTGCCGCCCTCCTCCACCATGGCGCGGCCGGTGCCGATGGCCATGGCGTAGGTGTCGTAGGTCCAGTGGATGCCGCCCTTGAAGCAATCCTGGTTGGTGATGCGCGACGAGGCGGTGCCGGAGATCAGGGAGATCTTGTTGTTGGCCTTGGCGATCTCGTTCACGGCCAGCGCCACGGAGGTCGTGACCAGTTCCGCGAAGACGTCCACCTTTTCGACGTCGACCCATTCGCGCGCCTTGTTGGCGGAAATGTCGGCCTTGTTCTGGTGGTCGGCGGTCAGCAGCACGATCGGCTTGCCGGCGGCCTTGCCGCCGAAATCCTCGATCGCCATCTGCGCGGCGGCGACCGCGCCGGCACCGGCGAGATCGGAATAGGTGCCGGACATGTCGGTCAGAAGACCGATCTTCACCGCGTCGTTGGAAACCTGGGCCTGCGCGGTCCCAGCGGCCATGCCGGCGGCCAGGGTGCAGGCGGCGACGCCGCAGGCGAGCGACTTCAGAAGACGCATAGGATCGTTTCCTCTTTGATTTATAATGGTTTTTTTGAGCCGATGCGGCGGTCGGCCAATCAGCATTGCCGAATGCTCGTCCATATGACAGCCAAATGCAACAGCGGCTGTTTGTCGCGTACGTCGGCAAAGACAATCGCTTGCATTTTTATTTCAGATCACCCGCGCGCTCGGCAATCACGACGCCGCCATGAGGTGGAGGCTGGAGCGGCATCGACATGCGCCGCATCGGCGGGTAAGCCCCCGATACTCTCGCTTTGATTGCAGCCGACTGGGCCGATTCCCGTCAGAATGCACCGTGGTCTGCGGCCTGCGAAGGACTGCGACAAACCGCCACGCTGTGATGGGCGGCACAGCCCAACCCCAAGGCGTGAATTCATACTCCGTTAAAGTTTTTACGGATTCATCGATGTTCAGACGCAGCCCAGTTTTGAAACCATGCACATGAACAGCCTAAAAAATAAACAGCACAGAAAGCCGGATACAGCTTTGTCAATTTTCGAGTGACTGCGCCCTTACCGCGCCAGACCGACGAAAAGAAGTAGAAAGGAAGAACGATGTACAATCTTATCGTTGTCATTATTGCCGTCGCGCTGACGGCGGTGATGGGTGCGGCTGGCGTGTTCTATGGCGGCTCCGCCTTCACCAGCGCCGGCCCCAAGGCCGCGGCCATCGGCGTGATCCAGAACATGGCGCAGATGCAGGGCGCCTGGATGCTGTACACCAGCAACGGCAACACGACGAGCACCACGGTCCCGACCATCTCCGCGTCGGGTCTCTCGACCGACTTGATCTCGGGCGGCTACCTCGCCGCGGTGCCGACGGCGCCGACCATCGCCACCACCTTCGGCGCTACCGGTACGGCCGCCTATCAGCTCGATCTGACGTCCTCCCCCGGCCCGGGCATCTTCATCGTGCTGAACTCGGCCTCCGGCTCGCAGTGCCTGGAAATCGCCAAGGCGGGCGGCATGGTTACCGCCACCGGCAGCCTGGCCACGCCGGGCGTGACCGGCGTGCCCAACCTGTCCACCTCGGTCATTTCGAACGCGACGCTCAACACCGCCCTGACCGGCTTCAAGTTCGGCTGCGTCGGCCTCGGCACGAACCCGACCGGCCTGACCCTGGGCAGTGGTGCGGGCATTCCGTTCCTCGCCGCTGACGGCCTGTCGGGCGGCTTGCAGAAGTACTTGGTCTATTACAAGCAGTAACGATCGGATAGGGCGCGCGCCGCGTTCCGGCAGCCCGCCCGCTTCGTGGAAAGCCTCCGCTTGGTGGAATAAAGGACGGACCGGCCGATTTCGGCCGGTCCTTTCTTTTTTCCGGCACGGCGGGTTTGAACCCGGATAGACTGGACGACGCGCGCAGCCTCCGCAACGCATCATGGTCTCGTTTCTTCTCATCACCATCATGGCCATCTCGCTCGTCGCGACGACGGGCTACACGGCGTTCACGCTCGTCCAGTCATCCGACCGGGTGGCGCAGGCGCAGCGCAGCGCCGGCCAGATGCACAAGCTCGCGGCGCTGGTGGAGGCCAACCTGCGCACGCTGAGGAACGACGGCGTGCTCCACCCTCCGGCCCCCAAGGAAAACGCCGACGGCAGCATGGAACTGCCGGCGTGGCTGGTGCCGGGGGTGCGGACGCCGTGGGGCGCCGCCTACGGCTATTGCGTGTTCGCCCCGGCCGAAGATGCGGTGGCGGATCGGATCGTCACCGCCGCCTGGCCGCAGGAGGGCGCCGCCGGTGCTCGCGCCTACGCCGTCGCCGCCCCGGCCGCGCCGCCGGAGGTCGCCAGGGCCGGGGTGCTGGCCGCCGTGCTGGCCCCCTCCATCGGATCGAACAAGCTGCCGCCCTGCGCGTCGCTGACCATGAAGGACGGCCTTCTGTCGGTGCCCGGCGGCTCGGTCGTCGCGGTGACGCGCGGCGCTTCCGCCGACCTTGCCGCCATCGCGGCGGCGGCCACGGTACGCCGCCACGTCGCGCCGGAGGCGACGGGCGACGGCAGCGGGACGACGCCGGCCAACGCTATGACCCTGACGGCGGCGCTGGGACTGTGGCAGGCGACCCAGCCGGCGACGATGGTGCTGAAGATGGCGCCGGGGCGGCACGAGGTGCCGGCGGCTCTGCTCGATCGGCTGGCGGCCGGGATGGGCGCCGGGCGGGCGGCACGGGTGGTGTTGCAGGGCGAAGGGCCGGGGGTCGTCGTCGGGTCGGACGCGGCGGGGGCGAGCTTCCGCCTGCCGAACGACGTGCGGGTGGAGAATGTCGGGTTCGAGACGGCGGTGGAGGCCATGCCGGGAACGCGCGTCACCTTCGTCGGCGCCAACGCCATCGCGGTGCACGGCGGGCCGGCGCTGAAGGTCTCCCACGCGCATCTGGACGTGACGGGCAGCTTGAACGTGACGTCCGGGACGGGGGACGGCGTGCAGGTCGCCGGGGGCGAGGCGCTGTTCCGGGACGCGGACGTGGTCGCCCAGGTCGGGACGGGACGCGCGGCGCTGGTCTCCTCGCTCGGGGCGGCGGTGACCTTCGCGGCGGAAAAGAAGCGCCCGAGGCTGCATGTGCGCGGGCGCGGCGGCGTTCCGCTGGCGGCGATCCGGTCGGGCGGCGGCCAGACGATCCTAGACCGGACCGACGTGGCGACGGACGGCGACACCCAATTCGGCGTGGTGCTGGAAAACGGCGCGCTGGAGCTGAGCGCCACGGCGCTGGGCACCCCGGCGGCGCGGCCGAAGGCGGCGGGCGTGCTGGACCTGGGCGGCGCGCGGGTGGCGGCGGACGCCAACACGCAGGTGACGGTGGCGCCGGGCGCCAAGTGCGGCCATGGCGAGCTGTTCACCCAGCGGGTCGTCCGCGCGAACTGGGGCTGCCGGCAATGAGGACGCCCTTCGAACCGATGGGGCCGCCCACCGCCGTTCGCGAGGAACTGGCCGCCTATCTGCTGGACCGGGGGCTTGTGTCGCGCCCGATCCTGAACGCGGCGCTGGCCGAGCAGCGTGTGACGGGGGAGCCGCTGGGCTCCATCCTCGTGCGCAACGGCTTCGTCGCGCGCGCCGACCTCACGGAGGCGCAGACCAGCCACGAGGCCGCCGCCCACATGCCGGAGCCGGTGGCCGCCACGCCGGTGCCGCTGCGCCTGCTGGAAAAACACGCCATCATCGTGACGGGGGAGACGAAGGATGCCGTCTACATCTCCACCCTGCACGAGGAGATGATCGCCGCGCGGGTGGTGGCGAAATACTACCCCGGCAAGCGGGTGCGCTTCGTCGCCTTCGTGCCCGACCATTTCGACGACTTCCTGGACCGCGTCCGGCGCGGCGAGAGCGCCGAGGGCGATCCGGAGGGGCTGGATACGCTGCTGTCCCAGGCGGTGGAGGCCGGCGCGTCGGACATCCACATCGCACCCCGGCGCAAGTCCTACAGCGTCTTCTTCCGCGTCAACGGCGTGCGCCGGCTGGTGCATGAGGGCACTCTGGAGCAATACGCGACCATCGCCGCGCAGATCAAGGACCGCGCCGCCATGGATCTGGCCGAGCGGCGGGTGCCGCAGGAAGGCCGCTTCGACGTGGAACTGCGGGGGCGCGCGGTGGATCTGCGCGTCGCCACGGTGCCGTCGGTGGACGGCGAGATCCTGGTGCTGCGCATCCTCGACGCCGAGCGGATCCAGCCGATCCTCGACAAGCTGGGAATCACGCGGGTCGCCGAGTGGCGGCGCAGCGTCGACCAGCGGCACGGGCTGTGCCTCGTCTGCGGGCCGACCGGGTCGGGCAAGACCACCACGCTGACCGCCACGGTGCGCGAGATGGACCGGCTGGGCAAGGCGGTCTACAGCATCGAGGATCCGGTCGAATACCGCGTCGCCTACGCGGGCCAGGTCAGCGTCAACCCGGCGGTGTCGCTGGACTTCGCGCAGGTCGTCCGCTCCTTCATGCGGGCCGACCCGGACGTGATCGTGCTGGGCGAGGTGCGCGACGAGGAGACCGCGAAGATCGCCGTGCGTGCGGCCGACACCGGGCATATGGTGCTGACCACGCTGCACACCGGATCGGTGCAGGGCGCCATCGACCGGATGCGCCATTTGGGCGTCGCGCCGCACGACCTGAAGAACCTGCTACGCTGTGTGCTGGTGCAATCGCTGATCCGGACCACCTGCACGGCCTGCCGGGGGGCCGGGTGCGAGGCTTGCGGGGACAGCGGCTATGGTGGACGCACCGTCGTCAGCGAATGCGCGCCCTTCGAGAATGGGGCCGCCGTGGTCGCCGCCGCCAAGGGGCAGCGGAACTGGACGACGATGATGCAGGACGCCGTCGCCAAGTTCCACGCCGGCCTGACCACCGGCGCCGAGGTCCGCCGCGTCTTCGGCAGCGAGGCGCAAGGGCTGGGCGGCGGCGTTCCCGCCGTGCGGGAGGGCAAGCGGTGAGCATCATCCACGTCGTCATGGCGGTCGCCCTGTTCGCCGCCATTACTCTGGGCGGCGTCCAGTACATCAGCGCCGACGCGCAGATCCGCATCCGCATCGGTGGCGCGGCGGAGGCCGGTTTCCAGACGCTGGAGTCCGCGTTCCGGGCGCGGCAGGCGGCGGGGCTGCCGG
>JAEZID010000182.1 GCA_023416195.1 Pseudomonadota bacterium
GTCCATGCCGGCGATGCCGATGGCCGACAGAAGGCCGCCGATGGTCGTGGGAATCAGCGTGATCAGCAGCGCCACCAGATAGACCGCCGGGATGACCGTGCCCGACCAGCTGGCGAAGGCGGGCAGCGTGACGACGACCAGCAGGAACAGGATAGTCATGCCGACCAGAAGGATGGTCAGGGCGATCTCGTTCGGCGTCTTCTGGCGCTTGGCGCCTTCGACCAGCGCGATCATGCGGTCGAGGAAGCTTTCGCCCGGATTGGTGGTGATGCGCACGACGATGCGGTCGGACACCACCCGCGTGCCGCCGGTCACCGCCGACCGGTCGCCGCCGGATTCGCGGATCACCGGGGCGGACTCGCCGGTGATGGCGCTTTCGTCCACCGTGGCGATGCCGGACACCACGTCGCCGTCGCCGGGGATCACGTCGCCCGCCTCGACCAGCACGAGGTCGCCGGCGCGCAGCGACGTGGCCGGAACGGCGGTCGTGGCGGTGGCGTCGGCGGAGGCCAGCTTGCGGGCCGGCGTCTCGGTCCGGGTCTTGCGCAGGCTGGCCGCCTGGGCCTTGCCGCGCCCCTCGGCGATGGCCTCGGCGAAGGTCGCGAACAGGACGGTGAACCACAGCCACGCGGCGATCTGCCCCGCCACCGCGACGCTGCCGCCGGCTGCCCCCCCGGCCGCCCCCCCGGCCGCGAGATCGCGGGCGACCAGCAGGCTGGACAGCAGCGCCGCCACGGCGGTGACGAAGATCACCGGGTTGCGCGCCAGATCGCGCGGGTTCAGCTTGCGCACGGCGTCGAGCGCGGCGGCGCGCAGGATGGCCCGGTCGAACAGGCCGATGGCTTGGGGCCGATGGATCATGATGCCTTCGCCTTTCAGAAAAGGGTGCCGGTGCCGAGCAGCAGATGCTCCGCGATCGGCCCCAGGGCGAGCGTGGGGAAGAAGGTCAGGCCGCCGACGATCAGGATCACGCCGACCAGCAGGCCGACGAACAGCCCGCCGTGCGTCGGGAGCGTCCCGGCCGAGGCCGGCACCGCCTTCTTCGCCGCGACCGAGCCCGCGATGGCGAGCACCGGCACGATGATCAGGAAGCGGCCGATCAGCATTCCCAGCGCCAGCATGCCGTTCTGATAGGACGTGTTGGCCGCGAAGCCCGCGAAGGCGGAGCCGTTGTTGGCGGCGGCCGAGGTGTAGGCGTAGAGGATCTCCGACAGGCCGTGCGGCCCGGCGGCCGTGGCCGACGCGGCGCCGGCCGGCAGAACGGTGGACAGCGCGCCGAGGCCGAGGATGCCGAAGGCCGGCGCCAGGATGGCCAGCACGGCCAGCTTGATCTCTCGCGCCTCGATCTTCTTGCCGAGATATTCCGGCGTGCGGCCGACCATCAGCCCGGCGATGAACACCGCCATCACGACGAACAGCAGCATGCCATATAGCCCGGCGCCGACACCGCCGACGATGACCTCGCCCAGCATCATGTTGACCAGCGGCACCATGCCGGCCAGCGGCATCAGGCTGTCGTGCATGGCGTTGACCGCCCCGCAGGACGCCGCCGTGGTGACCACGGCGAACAGGATGGAGGAGGCGATGCCGAAGCGCACCTCCTTGCCCTCCATGTTTACCGGCTGGATGTTCAGCGGCTGGTCGAGGCCGAGCGCCGCCAGCGCCGGGTTGCCCTGCGCTTCCGCCCAGCAGGCCACCGCGACCCCGGCCAGGAACAGCACGCCCATGGCGGCCAGCAGAGCCCAGCCCTGGCGCGCGTCCCCGACCATGCGGCCGAAGCTGTTGGTCAGGCCGGCGCCGATGGCGAAGATCGCCACCATGTGGATCAGGTTGGCGAGCGGCGTCGGATTCTCGAACGGATGCGCCGCGTTCTGGCCGAAGAAGCCGCCGCCGTTGGTGCCCAGATGCTTGATCATCATCTGCGAGGCGACCGGCCCCTGCGCGATGACCTGCCGGCCGCCTTCCAGCGTCGTCGCCTCCGTGTAGGCGCCCAGCGTCTGCGGCACGCCCTGCCACACCAGCACCAGCGCGCCGACGACGCAGACGGGCAGCAGCACGTAGAGCGTGGCGCGCGTCAGATCGACGTAGAAGTTGCCGACCGTGCGCGCCGACCGCCGCGCGAAGCCGCGGATCAGCGCCACCGCCACCGCGATGCCCGCCGCCGCCGAGACGAAGTTCTGCACCGTCAGCCCGGCCATCTGGCTGAAATAGCTCAGCGCGCTTTCGCCCGCGTAGGCCTGCCAGTCGGTGTTGGTGACGAAGGCGACCGCCGTGTTGAAGGCGAGGTCCGGCGGCATCGGCCCCAGCCCGGCCGGGTTGAGCGGCAGCCAGGACTGCGCCCGCAACAGCGCGTAGAGCAGCAGCAGGCTCGCCAGACTGAAGGTCAGCACCGACAGCGCGTAGGCGGTCCAGTGCTGCTCCTGCTCGGGGCGGACGCCGCACAGCCGGTACAGGGCGCGCTCCAGCGGGCCGAGCGCGCGGCTCAACGCC
The DNA here is from genome assembly GCA_023416195.1 of Pseudomonadota bacterium. Lineage (GTDB taxonomy): Bacteria > Pseudomonadota > Alphaproteobacteria > Azospirillales > Azospirillaceae > Azospirillum. The sequence continues at coordinate 2,491 of JAEZID010000182.1, forward strand.
ACCCGCTCCCCGCTGAAGACCCGCGCCATGTAGCCGCCCAGCAGCGGCGTGATCGCGACGACGATGGCGACGAAAAGAACGATCTGAAGAATGCCCGAGGCGTCCATGGATGCCCCCCGCTCACAGTCGGCTGAAGGCGTGGACCAGCAGCGCGCTCAGCCCGAAGAAGGCAACGGCGCCGCCAAGGAAAAGCAAGTCGAGCAAGACGCCCTCCCGCGATGGATGTCACGCACCATCAGTTGCGCGGAGGGGCATAAAGGATCGATATGGATTTCCGCCCCCGTCCATAAAAGCGGCGTAAAGCCCTTTCGGACGGGGTGGGGAACGGCTGTTAAAGGATGCTTTTAGGGCTTGAGGCGGCGCTTGGCGAGGGCGCGGTGCAGCCTCATGCGCTCGGCGACCGTGCGCAGGCGGCCCCGGACGCCCGGCGCGAAGAGATGGTCCAGGTTGCCGCCGAACATCTCCCAACTGCGCACCGGCCCGGTGTCGATGTGCAGGAAGGATGAGCGCGGGTACCACCCCACGCCGCCGCGCTTCAGGTCCAGCGCCTTGCGGCGCGCGTCCGGCAGGCGCGACGGGAAGGTGATGTCCAGCGCCTTGCCCAGCAGGTGCTGGCTGCGCTCGGCCACGCCCAGGCCCTTGCTCGCCAGCTTGGCGTTGGTTTCCGGCGTGCGGAAGGCGGACAGCACGGTCGCCTTGCTCTGCCCGATGGCCTCCATGATGTCGGCCAGCAGGTCGAGCGTCCCGATGTCCACCGGGCCGACCTTGTCGGCGTGATGGTCGCGCAGAAGCTTGGCCAGATCGGCCATGGCGTCGGGCAGGGGACCGTCGGCGTCGCGGTAGGGGCCGTCGAAGGTCTCGCCCGTGTTCTGGTTGCGGATGGACAGCCGGCGCGCGGTGGCCGGCTGGGCCAGCGCGGCGGCCGGCATCAGCACGAGCACGCCGCAGCCGGCGAGGAGGTCGCGGCGTCTGAGAGACATCGAGGTCATGGCCCCGAGATTCTCTCCCGCCTTCGGAATGTCAACCGTATTGGTTGTGATTGGCCGAAGGCGTCCGCCGCGATTCCCGCGAAAAGGCGTCTCAGGAACGGGCGCCGGGGCCGCCCGCATCCGGCAGAACCGCCGTTTCGGGGGCCGTCTCGTCCTTCATACCGGCCTTGAAGTTCTTCACCCCCTTGGCGAGGTCGCCCATCACGCCCGGCAGCTTGCCGGCGCCGAACAGGAGCAGGACGAGCAGCAGAACGACTCCCCAATGCATCAAGCTGAAACTACCCATGAGGTCCTCCGGTAAGAAACGGTTCAGGCTCGCAGCGCGAGGACGCTGCCGTCGCGGCGGGTGAGGCGGGCGGCGACGCCCGGTGTTGCGGTGACGACGGCTTCCGCCCGGTCGGGCGGAAGGACGGAGAGCGCGGTGGACAGGGCGTCCGCCGTGGTGGCGTCGGGGGCGAGCACGGTGACGGCCAGCCATTCCCGCGCGCAACCGCCGCTCGCCGGGTCGAACAGATGCGTGAAGCGCCCGGCAGGGTCGAACCGGGTGCCGTAGCCGCCGGAGGTCGCGACCGCCCGGTCGGCGACCTCCAGGGTCGCGGCGGTGCGCCCCTCCGCCACCGGGTCGGCGAGCCCGACCGTCCAGGGCCGGCCGGACGGGTGATGGCCGAGCGCGCGGATCTCGCCCAGGTCCACCAGAACGCGGTCCATGCCCTCCGCCGTCAGGCGCTCGGCCACGCGGTCGGTGACGTAGCCCTGGGCGATCCCGTTCAGCGTCACGGCCATGCCGGAGCGTGCGAAGGCGATGCGATCCGGCTCGACGCGGAGATTCCGGTAATCGACCAGACCGCGCGCCGCCTTTATGGCGGAGGTCGGCGGGCCGCCCGGATCGGTGCCGGGCCGCCCGAAATGACCGGCATAAAGCTGCCAGAGCGGCTGCACGGTCACGTCGAACGCCCCGCCGGTGCGCTGGCCGAAGGCCACGGATTCCGACAGCAGGCGGACGAGGTCGGCGGGCGGCGCGTCCAGCGCGCCGTCGCGGTTGAGCCGGGACAGGGCGGAGTCCGGCCGGTACAGGCTGAACACCCGCTCCAGCCGCGCGACCTCCTCCAGGCACAGGGCGATCAGCCGGTCGGCCTCGGCGTCGTCGGGGTGGGCCAGCTGGATGCAGGCGTCCGCCCCCAGGGTCACGCCGCGCCACGTCCGGACGGGCACGCCCTCGGCGAACGGTTTGCCCGGCAGCAGGGCCAGCCCGGCGGCCGTGGCGGCGATGCCGAGGAAGCGGCGGCGGTTGAGCAGGTGCGTCGTCAATGCCCGCCTCCATGTCCGCCCTCATGCCCAGCTTGTCCGCCATGCTCCTCCGACGCGGTTTGCGGGGTGAGGATCTCGTCCTCCTTCACGTCGGCGAAGCGCTTGACCGTCCCGCCGTTGGCGGCGGCGAAGGACCGGGCGGCGGCTTCCTCGGCGAAGGGGAAGGGCTCGGCATCATCCATGCCGCCGCGCTGGCGGCTGTTCAGCACGTACCAGGCCTTGCGCGCCTCGACCCACACGGACAGGTCCGGCTTCTGCGGGTCCTGGGACTTGCCCATGTCGGTGACGTAGATGGCGCGGATCTCCTTCGGCTCCTCCGGCAGCATGGTGAAGGCGAAGGTGTCGCGGACGGAGGACAGCCAGACCGGCCGGTCCTGCCCCTTCACCTGCACCTGCCCCTTGGGGCCGGGATGGTCGGCGAGGTTCATGCCGCAGTAATGGCCGATGGCGTCGGCGGTGATGGCGACGGGCGGCGGCGGGGCCGTTTCCGCGCGTTCCTGCTGGCAGGCGCTCAGCGGAAGCAGCAGGCAGGCGGCGAGCAGCGTGGCCTTCAGGGAGGTGCGCATCAGATTTGCTTCCTCGAAAAGAGTGCGACGGCGAGCGCCAGCGGGGCGACGACCCAGCCGGCCAGCACGGCGAGCAGAATGGGGGCGGAGACCTGCGCCTGCGCGGCCAGCCCGGCGGTGCCGGCGAACAGGCTGACGTTCTTGAAGCCGGTCAGGTTGAACAGGCGGTAGGTGTCGGCCGGGTTGGCGAGCAGCAGCCAGTTCAGCAGGTCGGCGTTCAGCGTCTTGCCGCCGTCGGCCACCAGCAGGCCCAGCAGGGCCATGTCGTACAGCAGGACGAAGCCCAGCCAGACCGCCACGGCGATGCCCGCCGCCGTGCCCCGGTCGCGCACCAGCGTGGAGGCGAGATAGCCCATGGCGGTGAAGGCGGCGCCCAGCAGGACGCTGGACCCGATCATGGCGGCGAAGGCGCGCCAGCTTTCCGGCTCGATCTCCACCTCGCCCATGGACAGGGCGACACCGGCGGCGCCGTAGCCCAGTACGGTGGCGAAGGCGATGATGCCCGCGTGGCCCATGAACTTGCCCAGCAGCACCTGCCAGCGCGCGACGGGGTAGGAGAGCAGCAGCGTCATGGTGCCCCGGTCGATCTCCCCCACCACCGCGTCGAAGGACAGCAGCAGCGCGATCAGCGGCAGCAGGAAGATGGTCAGGCTGGACAGGCTGACGATGGTGATCTCCACCGGGCCGACGCCGACCGTGCCGGTCGGGGCCGCCCCCAGAAAGCTCAGCGTCAGGGCCAGCGCCGCCATCAGCAGCGTCGTGGCGACGACCCAGCGATTGCGCAAGGCCTCGCGCACCTCCTTGGCGGCGATGATCAGGAGCGTGTTCATTCCGCGGCCTCCCGGCGCAGGAAGTGGGCGTACATCTCGTCCAGGCTGGGTTGGACGATCTCGATGTCGGTGACGGCGGGACCCTCGCAGGCGATGCGGCGGACCGTCGCGACCTTGTCGTCGTTGGCGCAGGTCATCTCCACGACCTTGCCGTCCGGCATGGTCAGGCGGATCCGCACCGGCAGCTGGGCGAGGCCGCGCAGCGTGGCGAGCGTGCCGTCGGCCACCTTGCGGCCCCGGTTCATCACCACCACGCGGTCGGCCTGCCCCTCCAGCTCGGTCAGCGCGTGGCTGCACAGCAGGACGGTGGTACCGGCATCGCGCAGATCCCGCACGATCTCGTAGAAGCTCTGGCGGAGCGCGGGGTCGAGGCCGGTGGTCGGCTCGTCCAGGAACAGCACCAGCGGCCCGCCGAGCAGCGCCTGGGCGAGCGCGAGGCGCTGCCGCATGCCCTTGGAATAGGTGCCGCCGCGGCGCTTCACGGCGGCGGGCTCCAGCCCGACGCGCTCGAACAGGGCGTCGTTGTCGCGGCGGTCGGCGCCCTTCAGCTGGGCGTAGAAGTCCAGCGTCTCCCGCCCGGTCATGCTGGGGTGGAAGGCGACGTTCTCCGGCAGGAAGCCGACCTGACGGCGGATGCGGGACGCGGTGGCGCTGGCCGGATCGGCGCCCAGCACGCGGACGCGGCCGGCGGTGGGCGTGGTCAGGCCCAGCATCAGCTTGATCAGCGAGCTTTTGCCGGCGCCGTTGTGACCGACCATCGCCACGCATTCGCCGGGGGCCATGGTCAGGTCCACCTCGCGCACGGCGAAGGCGTCGCCGTACTGCTTGGAAACTCCCTCCACGCGGATGGTGGGCGCGTCGGTCATGGCCTCGTCCTTTCGGCCGTTTGCGGTTTGGCCGTCATGGCCGGCGGATTCAAAGGCGGCGGATTCATGAGGGGGGCGCTGTCGATCACCCCGCCGGGGTGGAGCGCCGGGAACTGCTTCTGCGCCCAGCGGATCACCTGCACGCCGGGGCTGTTCATCAGCAGCTTGGCGGACGGGTAGGCCCACATCACCCGGTCGATCACGTCGTTCGGCCGGTAGGCCTCGTCGGCGATGCCATCGCCGTTCAGGTCGAAGGCGGCGTTGTCGGACCAGTAGTTGCCGCGCCCCTTGTCCGACCAGTCCAGCGCGCGCGTGCCGACATACTTCACCTGCGTGCGGTTGGCGACGAAGGCGTTGCCGGTCAGGGCGTTGCGCTCCGACCCGGCGGTGAAGTGGACGCCGATCTCGCAGTTCTCGAACCGGTTGTTCACGAAGCGGTTCTTGTTGGCGTTGTAGATGAAGACGCACTTCCAGGTGCCGAACCGCTTGCCCTCCGTGGGGCCGTCGCTGGTCACCGGCATGTCCTTGTCGGCGACGGTCTCGACGGGGCCGTCCTGTTCGGTCGTGAAGCGCCCGTCGATGTGGTTGCCCTCGATGATCGCGCTGTTGGCGTAGTTCAGCAGCAGCCCGTGTTCGCGCGAGCCGAGGGAGCGGTTGTTCCGGATCACGAGGTTGTTCGAATACATGATCGCGTAGCCGACATGATTGCCGACCGACAGGTTGTCCGACACCTCGGAGTCGTTGGTGTACATGTAGTGGACGGCGAAGCGCACCCGCTCGAACCGGTTGCGGGCGAAGACGTTCTTCTTCGACGTCGTGGTGAAGATGCCGTCGCGGCCGTCGCGGACGGAGTTCTCCAGCACTTGCGTGCCCGGCGCGTTCCACAGCTGGATGCCGTTGCCGCGCTCCGCCACGCGCAGGTCGGTGCGGCCGGTCACGTCGTTGCGCCGGACCATCACGTCGTTGGCGCCCCAGACATAGACGCCGATCAGGTTGTCGCGCAGCTGGTTGTCCTCGATCACCCCCCGGTGGGCCTCCTTGCCCAGGAAGACGCCCGCGTGCTGCTCCGACAGGCTGATGCCGGAGTTGCGGATCTCCAGGTTTCGGACGGTCACGTTGGGGGCGAGGATGGTCAGCACGCTCCGCTCGCCCCGCCCGTCGATCACCGCGCCCGGCTGGCCGAGCAGGGTGACCGGGGTCTTCACGGTCAGCGGGCCCGGGTGCGTGCCGGGAGCGAGGAGAAGCGTGTCGCCCGCCGCCGCCGAGGCCAGGGCGGTGTCCAGCTCGCCCGGCGCCACCGTCACCGTGGCCGAACGCGCCGGGCCGGCGGCGGCGGCCGTCAGGGCAAGCGCGGCGGTGGCAAGGAGGAGCGGGAGGCGGTGGGACATGCCTATACCTGTCGTTATGGTGAGGGTTGCCCCCTCCCTAACCCTCCCCCGCTTCGCGGGAGAGGGGATTGAGCCCCTCCACCGCCAAAGGCGGGGGAAGGGGGTGGGGAGGGGGCAACCGGCGCCCTTACGTGTTGCGCGGCTCGACGATCATGCGGCCGCCCATCTCCATGTGCAGGGCGTGGCAGAACCACTGGCAATAGTACCAGTGCACGCCCGGACGCTCGGCGACGAAGGTGACCGAGGTGGTCTGCTGCGGGCCGATCTCCATGGCGATGCCGTGGTTGGTCATCGTGAAGCCGTGCGTCAGGTCGTCCACATCGTCCATGTTGGTGATGTAGAGGGTAACCTCGTCACCCTGCTTGACCGTGAACTCCTCCAGCCCGAAGGCCGGGGCGCGCTGCCACATGTAGACGCGGACCTTGTTGCCGTCGCGGATGACCTTGGCGTCGTCCTCCAGCACCACGCCGTCCTTCTTGGCCTGCTGGCGCGCGTCTTCCCACATCGGGTCGTCGCGGGTGAAGACGCTCTTCGGGTTCACCTTGGAGCGGTGCACGATCAGCGTGTCGTGCGGCTCGGCGAAGGTCGGGCCGTCGTGCACCAGCTTCATCTCGTCGCCGGAGATGTCGATCAGCTGGTCGTTCTCCGGCTTGCTGGGACCCACGTTGAGGAAGCGGTCCTTGGAGAACTTGTTCAGCACGATCAGCCACTTGCCGTCGGCCTCCTTGGTCTGGCCCATGGAGGAGTGCAGGTGGCCCGGCTGGTAATGCACGTCCAGCTTCTGGACGATCGGATCGACCTTCTCGCCCTTGTAGGCGCGGATGGCCTTGTCGATGTTCCACTTCACCACCTGGCTGTCCAGGAACAGGGTGGTGTAGGCGTTGCCGCGCCCGTCATAGGCGGTGTGCAGAGGCCCGAGGCCCAGTTGCGGCTCGGCCACGATCACGTCGCGCGGCTTGATCTTGTCGTCGAACAGGTCGTCCAGCTTGCGCACGTCCATCACCGACACGGTCGGCGACAGCTTGCCGGCGACGGTGACGTGGATGCCGTCCGGCGCCGCGTTGATACCGTGCGGGCTGTTGGGGATCGGGACGTAGCGGGTGAATGCCGAGCCGTGGCGGCCGTCCACCACCGGAACGCCGTTCATCACCTCGACCTTGCCGGCCTTCACCGCCTCTTCGATCCGCTTCAGGTTGAAGATGACGATCCAGTCCTGCTCGTTGCCGGTCATCTCCGCGGTGGTGACGCCGCCCTCGGAGTTGTAGCAGGTCGAATAGGCGTATTTGCCCTGGTAGTCGGCCTCGGTGTTGTCGAGGTTGCCGTCGACCCGCACCTGCCACGCCACCTTCATCGTGTCGCCGTCGATGGCGGTGAAGTGGGTGCGGTAGTTCTTCGGGTCGGTGTTCTTGCCGTCGTTCGGCATCGGCACGAGCTGCTCCGCGTTCGCGAAGACGTAGCCGGTGCGCGGGTATTTCTGAAGCCGCAGGCCGTGGATCGCCGAGACGTTCGGGATCTCGATGACCTTGTCCACCTTCATGATGTCGCAGCGGACGCGGGCGACGCGGGTGTTGGCCTTGTCGTTGCAGAACAGGTAGCGCCCGTCGTAGGTGCCGTCCGTGAAGGACATGTGCGGGTGGTGCAGGTCGCCGTTCAGCCAGTTGCCGCCCTTGTTCGCCAGGAACTTCTTGGTGTCCGGCGACAGGCCCTCGGTCAGGATCTTCAGGCTCTCGTTGGTCTGGCCCCAGCCGGACGCCGAGCAGCGGTTGAAGACCGGGATGCGGTGCAGTTCGCGCATGCTGGGCAGGCCCAGGATGCGGATTTCGCCCGAATGGCCGCCGGAGTGGAAGACATAGTATTCGTCGAGGTCGCCCGGCTTCACCTCGTACTTTTGCTTGCCTCCCGCGGCCGGCTGGGCGCTCGCGGAGGACGCGCCGAACAGCGCGTTGCCGGCAACCCCGGTTGCCGCGCCGGTGCCGACCGCGCCGGCGATGCCGGCAAGCGCCGCCACCTTGGCCGTCCCGCCCAGAAGCTCGCGACGGTTCACCTCCGTCTGCTTGTCCTTCTCGTTCGACATGTTCTGCTCCTTTGTCCCTCTCTGGGGCTCCGGTTCGACCCGCATGGGGTCATGCTCCTTCGGGCCGGGCGGACAGGCGTCCGGTCGCAGGATCGGTGGTGAGCACGGCGGCGCGGGGCTTCGCCCCGGCGTCCGCGCCGGTGGAACTGATGGCGTCGCGGCGCTCCCGCTTCAGGCGCTTCTGGATCATCACGGGGCACAGCCGGTCGTGGTGGTAGAGCACCTGGCAGTGGAGGCACTGGATGCATTCGTTGGGGTTGATCGACCCGTCGGGGTGGATCGCCTGCACCGGGCATTCGTTGCCGCAGCGCTGGCACGGGCTGCCGCATTCCTTGTAGCGCTTCAGCCAGTCGAACATCCGCATCCGGCCGGGGATGGCCAGCGCGGCGCCCAGCGGGCACAGGTAGCGGCAGAAGAAGCGTTCGATGAACAGGCCGGCGGCGATCAGCGCGACCGCGAACAGGACGAACCACCAGTCGCGCACGAAGTGCAGGATGATCGCGGTCTTGAAGGGCTCGACCTCCGCCGCCACTTCGGCGGTCGCCAGCGAATAGAGCGACAGGCCGAACAGGACGAGGAAGATCATGTACTTGATCGGCCACAGCCGCTGGTGCAGCCCGAAGGGCACCTGGATCTGGCGGACGCCCAGCGTCTTTGCCGCCTTGGAGGCCAGCTCCTGAAGCGCGCCGAACGGGCACAGCCAGCCGCAGAAGGCGCCCCGGCCCCAGAACAGCAGCGACGCCGCCACCGAGAACCACAGGATGAACACCAGCGGGTCCATCAGGAAATAGTCCCAGAGGAAATCCGTGCGCAGAGCGTTGGCGAAGGTGAGGATGTTGACCACCGACAGCTGCGCCGTGGCGTACCAGCCGAGCCAGAACAGCGTGAAGATCAGGAAGCCGAAGCGCACCCGCTCGTACAGCTTGGGTCGCTGCACCAGCAGATCCTGGAAGAAGAAGATCCCGGTCAGCAGCGCGATGGCGGCGGACAGCACGGCGATGTCGAACAGCCGGTTCTGCCAGATGCGCTGCCACAGCGGCGTCTCGCCCGTCGCTTCCGGCTCCACCGGATCGGCCGCCGTCTGCGCCACGGGGGCCGGAGCGGGGGCGGAGGCTGCCGGGGCAGGCGCGGCGGCGCGCTCGATCTTCAGGAACTTCTCCGGCGGCTGGTAGCCAAGGTCGAAGGTCACGAAGGCCTTGTCCAGCGCGGCGGTCGCCCGCTGCACCAGAAGTTGCAGGCGCCACGGCTCGGCGGGATCGAACTCCGCGCCCTCGGGTAGGATGAACAGCCCGGCTTCGGGGAAATCCGGGGCGCCGGCCGCCGCGACTCCGCCCAGCCGCTTGTGGGTGCGGTCGCGGAAACGGACGGAGCCTTCATGCTGCACCAGCTCGAACCGGTCGAAGATGCCGCCGCGCACGTAGCCCGAGCCCTTGAAGGAATAGCGCCCCTGACCCGCCACGACGATGGCGTGCTGGCCGGGCTTCAGCCGTTGCGTCATCGCCTCGTATTCCGCGTCGCCCAGCAGAGAGCGCCCGACCGTGGGGATGGTGGCGAGGCCGGCGTAGAGGTCGATGAAGCTGTCGTCGGGGTTGCCCGGTTCGGGGCGGGCGATGGCGTCGGCCCGGCCGGTGCGCTCGAAGGCGGCGTTGACATCGCCCACGGTGAGGGTCAGCCGGCGCACCGATCCGTCGCCGACCAGCGTTTCCCAGTCCTCCACCCCCGTTTTGGACAGGTCGAGGCTTTTCGTCACGGTGGGCGCGGCGTCGGCGGTGGCGGCGCCAAGCGCCTGCATCACCTTCTTGCCGGAACGGATGATCGAGTCGCCGATGACCATCACCGTCACGGTCGCGCCCGACACGATGTCCACCGGCGGGCTGGCCGCGCTCTGCGACGCCAGGGTCAGGACGTTCTTGCCGACGTAGCCGTCGATGAAGGCCGTGATCTTCGCGGGCGGAATGCCGATCAGGACGATGGGCTCGTGATGGTCCACCAGCTTGGCGCCCGACACCGTGCCGTCCGGCGTCAGCCCGACCATCACGTGGATGGGGCGGCCCGAATAGCCGGTGGTGTTGACGAAGTCGGAGGTCAGGTAGGCATGGCCGACCAGCGTGTCGCCCTTGTAGACGGGCACCACGGGGGCGTTCGCCCGCGCCGCGCCGAAGCGGTCGGCCCCGGCGACCAGATCCGCCGGCTGCACCTTACTGAGATACTGAGACAATTTCGCTTCGGCGGCTGCCGCGCCGGCCATCGGCGCCAGCGGTCCGGCCAGCAGAAAAAGCAGCCCCGCCACAGCCCCGCGCACTATCGGCCAAGTGTTTCCGAGCATTCCAACCGCCCTGATAACTTGATTTTGGTCAAGGCTGCTGACGCACCCGATCACCGGCAGCGGTAGGCCCCCTCGACGGGTCGATATAAGACCAATTTATCGCCGCGCGTCTTGACCGCCGTCAAGTCTCGAGAAATTATAAGTTGTCTATGCTCGATCCGAGGCCGGTCGGCGTATGTCGCTCAGAATATTACTGATAATTTTATTTGAATGGGTGGGCCATGCCGCTGCTGCGCCACGAACCACGGGGTCGCGTGGAAAGCCTGAGCGATCTGCTGGGCCTTGCGCTGGCGCTGGAGACGGAAGCGGCGCGCCGCTATGACCAGCTTGCCCGGCTGATGGACCATCGCGGCGAGGCTGACACCGCCTCCACCTTCCGCGCTCTGGTCGCGGAGGAGCAGGGTCATGTGGCCGTGGTGGACGGCTGGATCCACGGCCTCGGCCTTCCGGCGCCCGACGCCCCGGCCTTTCTCTGGCGCCTGCCGCCGGAGACCGCCGCCTCCTGGGACGAACTGACCGAGCGGACGAGGCTGACGCCCTATCAGGCGCTGTCCCTGGCCGTCACCAACGAACAGCGCGCCTTCGCCTTCTACAGCTACATCGCCGCCCATGCCGAGGCCGAGCCGGTCCGCACGAACGCCGAAGCCCTGGCGCGGGAGGAACTGCGCCACGCCGCCCTGCTGCGCCGGGAACGCCGCAAGGCGTTCCATCGTGAGCGCCGTGGTGTGGAGAGCAAGCCCACGCGCGTGGAGAACGCGGAGGAGTTGGATCGCCTGGCCGCGACGATGCTGTCCGCCGCCGCGACGGAGCACGCGGCCATCGCGGCGCGGCTGAACGCCCTGAACGATTCCGACAGCGCGGCCTTGCTCACCCGCATCGCGGAGGAGGAACGGCGGATGACGACGGCGCAGGGCGGTGCGACTCCATCCGATCCGGACGCCCTTGCAAACGTCCCCGCCTGCCTGC
>JAEZID010000211.1 GCA_023416195.1 Pseudomonadota bacterium
CAGTTGAAGAGCGCGTCCGTGCGGCTGTCCGCCGCCGACCGCGCCGCCATCGAGAAGGTGCTGGCCGAGAAGGACGCGGCGCTGGCCTAAAGCGAATTTGCATTCGCTTTAGATTCATATGGCCTCACATGCCGGCTCTCAGCGGATGCCTTTGGCATCCGCCTGCCGCCAGCGGGAACTGCGTTCCCGCGAGAGGCCGGGCTTCGGCCGCCAATGTCTAAAAAAAAGCTGGCGGCCGGGACCGCCATCGCGGTCCAAAGCGGATTGAAATCCGCTTTAAAGCGCCTGTTCCGCCGTCGCCCCCTCGGCCAGGACCCGCGCGGGCGGGAAGAGGATGGTGACGGTGGTGCCCTCGCCGACCGTGCTGTCGATGGTCAACGAACCGCCGTGCAGTTCCATCAGGTTGCGGCTGATCGACAGGCCGAGGCCGGTGCCGCCGAAGCGCCGGCTGATCGAGTTGTCGGCCTGACGGAACGGTTCGGCGATGAAGTGCAGGGCCTCCGGCGCGATGCCGATGCCGGTGTCGGCGACGGCGACCGCGAGGCTGCCGTCCTCCAGCATCCTGGCGGTCATGGCGACCCGGCCGCCCTTCGGCGTGAACTTCACCGCGTTCGACAGCAGGTTCAGCACCACCTGCCGCACCGCCCGGTCGTCGGCGTTCAGATTCGGCAGGGCGGGGGCGGGTGCGATGTCCAGCGTGACGCCGCCCTGCTGGGCCGACACGGCGGCGAGGTCCGCGCAGTCGTGCAGCAACGCCATCACGTCGATCCGCCGGTCCTCCAGCGCGTAGCGCCCGGCCTCCAGCTTCGACATGTCGAGCACGTCGTTGATCAGGTCCAGCAGGTGCGTGCCGCTGCTCTGGATGTGCTGGGCATAGGATAGATAGCGCGGGCTGCCGAGCGGCCCGAACATCTCGTGCACCATGATGTCGGAAAAGCCGATGATGGCGTTGAGCGGCGTGCGCAGCTCGTGGCTCATGGTGGCGAGGAAGGCACCCTTGGCCTGGTTGGCGGCCTCGGCCATTTCCTTGGCGGTGGCAAGGCGCTCGGCCGTCTGCACGCGCTCGGTCACGTCGCGGACCAGCAGCAGGACCTTGGGCGTCGGGGCGAAGCCGGGCGGCAGAGCCTGGGTCCGCCCCTCGAACCAGCGGGCGCCGGCCGGCACCAGCAGTTGGTATTCGATGATCTGCGGCTGGCCGGTCTCGATGGTCCGCCGCAGGGTGGCGATCAGCCGTTCCGCCGGATCGGCGGGCATCAGATCGCGGATGCTCTGCCCGACGATCCCGGGCGCGGGGCCGATCAGAAGGGATTCGTCGGCGCAGGCGACCACCTCGCGGTACACGCCGTTGCCGTCCAGGATGAAGGCCAGATCGGGCAGCGCGCGGACCAGGGCGGTCAGGCGGCTGGTGGTGGCGTGCAACGCCTCTTCGGCCCGCCGCCGCTCGGTCACGTCGCGGATGACGCCCAGATAGCGCCCGTCGTTCAGCCGGACCGCGTTGACGTCGGCCAGGATGGCGCCCCGTTCCTTGTGGCGCAGAACCATCTCGCCCCGGAACAGCCCGGCCCGGCGCACGGTGCGGAAGCCCTCGCGGCTGGCCTCGGTCAGCGGGTGGCCGTCGGGAACGACGTCCGGCACGCGCCAGCCCAGAATCTCCTCGCGCGAATAGCCCAGCGTCTGGCAGGCGGCGCGGTTCACGTCCACATAGCGGCCCTGCCCGTCCGTGACGAAGAAGCCCTCCATCGCCGCGTCGAGGTAGGAGCGCTGGCGCGCCTCGCTTTCCCGCAGGCTGTCCTCGATGCGCGCGCGTTCGGCGACACTGTCGTGCAGGGCGCGGGTGGTTGCTTCCAGTTGCTTCAGATGGCGCAGCAGCAGCGCGGTCAGCACGATCACCAGGACCGACATGCCCAGCATTTCCAGCAGGCCCTGTCGCGTGGCGGCGCGCCATTCGGCCAGGAAATCGACCGCCGCGACGCGCACCGCGACCGACAGGGGAAGCCCCTTCACCGCCCGCACGGTGACGATGCGCTCCTCCCCATCGACCGGGGATGGGCCTTCCAGCGTCTCCTCGGAAACGCCGTCGGTGACGCGGGGAATGTGGTCGGCGCGCCTGCCGCTGTCTCCGTCGACGGCCATCCGCTCGTCCCGGGGATGGCGGGCGAGCGCCGTGCCGTTCCGGTTCCACAGCGTGAGCGTGCCGTTGGGGCCGACGTTCAGGGAGGCGTAGAAGCGCTCGAACCGATCGAGGTCGACCATCGCGACGACGACCCCGGCGAAAGCGCCCCGCGCGTCGCTGAGCCGCCGGCTGACCGCCACGAACCAGCCCCGCCCGACGCGGCTGAGCACCGGGCTGGAGATGTAGGATCCGGCGTCCGCCCGGTCCCGGTGGACGGTGAAGAAATCGCGGTCGGCGACGGTGAGGTCGGGCGACGAGCCGACCACGTCCAGGCGGATGTTCCCGGCGGCGTCGGTGACGATGAGGTTGCGGAAGACCGCGCCGCGGGCGAGTTGGCTGCGCATCAGCGTCAGCGCGGCATCGTCGTCCAGCGCGACGCCGCCGGGACTTGGGGTGAGGGCGTCCGCCACGGCCAGCACGGCCTGATCGGCGGAGCGGAAGGTGCTTTCCGCGTTCACCTCCAGCGCCAGCGCGAGGTTGCGCGTCTGCCGTACGGCCTCCGCGACCGCGCGTTCGCGCCCGCGCACCATCTCGTAATAGGTGGCGGCGCCGAGACCGCCGATGACCAGGGCGACCAGGGCAAGCAACACCGCGCGAAAGCGCAGGAACACGGTCGCGCCGGACGGCCCGGCTGCGGACAAGGGCCGCGTCTGGGCGGCGGTGTCGTCGGTTTTGGATGACGTGACCAAGATGGCCCGGAGTAAGCGTCGGTCGGAAGCGCACCCTACCACTTATGATACCGCACCGCACCAGTCGGAAGGGGCGCCGTGATTTTGCCCTCTTGCGGTTTTGCCTCGACAACGGACCGCCGCCGCGCTCATCTTCGCGCCGCCGACCGGAGCCCGTCTGGAGATCGACCCCGTGCCTGCTTTCGCCGTGGAACCCGGCCTGATCCTGTTCCTGTTCAACGTGCTGGCGGTGTGGCCGCTGATGCGCATCTTCCGCCGCGCCGGCTTCGCGCCCTGGTGGGCGTTCGTGATCTTCGTGCCGGTGGTCGGCTACATCGGCGTGCTGGGGTTGCTGACGCTGCGCCGCTGGCCCGCCCGTCCGGACCGCAAGGCCCCGCAGCGCAAGGCCCGGAGGACCGCATGATCGAGCTTCTGAACGCCGTCTATTGGGAGCCCTGGCAGGCCATCCTGTCGCTGGACGCCTGGACGACCAACCTGATCATGGCGATCCTGCTGCTGGCGAAGATGGTCTTCGGCGGCTGGGTGCTGGCCAAGGGCGGGCGCAGCCCGCTGTGGGCGCTGATCCTGCTGATCAACGGGGCCGACATCCTGGCGCTGTGGGTCTACGCCTACGTCCGCTGGCCCTTTGTCGATGTGAAGCCCGCGCAGACGGCCGACCATTCCGGCAATTGATAATCGCGGCGGCGGGGGCTACTGTCCCGCACCGTCCTTTTCCCTTCCGCATGAGCGTTCCCATGAGCGGTGTCTCCGGCAAACAGATCAAGAAAGTGGTGCTCGCCTATTCGGGCGGCCTCGACACCTCGGTCATCCTGAAGTGGCTTCAGGAGACCTATCAATGCGAGGTGGTGACCTTCACCGCTGACCTCGGCCAGGGCGAGGAGCTGGAGCCGGCGCGCAAGAAGGCCGAACTCCTGGGCATCAAGCCGGAGAACATCTTCATCGACGACCTCCGCGAGGAGTTCGTCCGTGACTTCGTGTTCCCGATGTTCCGCGCCAACACGCTGTACGAGGGCACCTACCTGCTCGGCACCTCGATCGCCCGGCCGCTGATCGCCAAGCGCCAGATCGAGATCGCCAACATGGTCGGCGCCGACGCGGTCGCCCACGGCGCCACCGGCAAGGGCAACGACCAGGTGCGGTTCGAGCTGGGCTATTACGCGCTCCGCCCGGACATCAAGATCATCGCGCCCTGGCGCGAGTGGAACCTGAACAGCCGCACCACGCTGCTCGACTACGCCGAGAAGCACCAGATTCCGATCGCCAAGGACAAGCGCGGCGAGGCGCCGTACTCCACCGACGCCAACCTCCTGCACATCTCCTATGAGGGCAAGGCGCTGGAGGATCCGTGGGTCGAGCCGGACGAGGACATGTTCACCCGCTCGGTATCCCCGGAGAAGGCGCCGGACACCCCGACCTACGTCGAGATCGAGTTCAAGCGCGGTGACGCGGTGGCCATCGACGGCAAGGCCCTGTCGCCGAAGGACCTGCTGACCGAGCTGAACCGCCTGGGCGGCGAGAACGGCATCGGCCGCCTCGACCTCGTCGAGAACCGTTACGTCGGCATGAAGTCGCGCGGCGTGTACGAGACGCCGGGCGGTTCCATCCTGCTGGTGGCCCACCGCGCCATGGAGAGCATCACGCTCGACCGCGGCGCCGGCCACCTGAAGGACGAGCTGATGCCGCGCTACGCGGAGCTGATCTACTGCGGCTACTGGTGGAGCCCGGAGCGTCTGGCGCTCCAGGCGCTGATCGACCAGACGCAGGAGGCGGTGAACGGCGTGGTCCGCCTGAAGCTGTTCAAGGGCAACGTCACCGTGGTCGGCCGCAAGTCGCCGAACTCGCTGTACCGCCTGGACTACGTGACCTTCGAGGAAGACAGCGTCTACAACCAGAAGGACGCGGAAGGCTTCATCAAGCTGAACGCGCTGCGGCTGCGGCTCGGCTCGATGGCCAAGCAGAACCTGAAGTGAGCGTGACCGCTTGAGTTCGACGCGAGGGGGCTCCGGCCCCCTCGTTTCGTTTCGGGATCCCGTCAGGGCGGCAGTTGCAGGCTTCCGTCCTCGGCCAGCGGGGCGCCGGGGTTCCAGGCGACCTCCCACGGGTGGCCGTCGGGATCGGCGAAATAGCCGCTGTAGCCGCCCCAGAACACATCCTGCGCCGGCTTCAGGATGCGCCCGCCGGCCCTTTCGGCAAGCGCCAGCACCGCGTCCACCTCCTCGCGGGTGCGGACGTTGTGGGCGAGCGTGATGCCGCCGAAGCCGGAGGTCGGGCCGGATTCCGCCAGATGAGCGTCCTCGGCCAGCGCCTCCCGGCCGTACAGCGCGAGGCCGATGCCGCCGAGCTGGAAGAAGACGATGCTGTCCTGGCTGGCCGAGGACGGCGTCCAGCCCAGACCGTCCTCGTAGAAACGACGGCTGCGGGGGAGGTTGGCGACGCCCAGGGTGATTAGGCTCAGCCTTTGTTCCATGGCGGTCAGTCCTTCTTTTCGACGGCTTCCACCGGCAGGCCGGCGTCCTTCCAGGCCTTGAAGCCGCCTTCCAGATGGCAGACCGGCTCCAGCCCCATGCCCTGCACCGTGTCGGTGGCGAGCGCCGAGCGCCAGCCGCTGGCGCAGTAGAAGACGAAGCGCTTGCCCGACGCGAAGACCGGCTTGTGGTAGGGGCTGTCGGGATCCACCCAGAACTCCAGCATGCCGCGCGTCGCCGGAAAAGCGCCGGGGATCTTGCCGTCGCGGGTGATCTCGCGCGGGTCGCGGATGTCCACGAACACCACGTCGGGGTTGCCGTGCAGGGCCTGCGCCTCGCCGGGGGTGATCGCCTGGATGCGGGCGTTGGCCTCGGCCAGCAGATCCTTGTAGCCCTTCTTCATCGCCATGGCGGTGCTCCTCCTGCATTTTGGGATTGTTGGCGCGCTTGCGCTGTTGGTTGGGTGACAGCACCTTTGTAACAGATTGCCGCGCCCGGACGGTGCGGCGTTTGGGCCAGGGATTTTGTAGGCTAGGGAGACCCCATGCAGACCGCCACCGACGCGGGCACCGCCGGAAGCACCGACCTGACCGTCATCGATCCGATCCGGGTCGAGCGGGACGAGACCTACGTGCGCCGCCGCTTCTGGGACAAGCTGCGCGCCAACCTGCACCGCGTGCCGTTCCTGGATCAGGCGCTGGCCGCCTTCTATTGCGCCACGGACCCGGCGACGCCGATGAAGGCCAAGGCGATGCTGCTGGCGGCGCTGGCCTATTTCATCCTGCCGGTGGACGTCGTGCCGGACTGGCTGATCGTGGTCGGCTTCACCGACGACGCGGCGGTTCTGGCCGCCGCCATCCAGGCCGTGCGCCTGAACATGAGGCCGGAGCATTTGGAACGCGCCCGCGCCACGCTGGAGGCGGAGCGGAAAAAGGCCGGGGTGGCCTGACCGCGCGGGCTCAGGCGGAAACGTCCAGCGGCACCTGGACCGAGAAGCGGGTGCCCGGATCGCGCGGTTCGACGGTCAGCGTGGCGCCGAGCTGGCTGGACAGCGCATGGACCAGACGCATGCCCAGGCTGGAACCGCGGCGCCAGTCGAAGCCCTCCGGCAGGCCGGCGCCACGGTCCTCCACGACCAGCCGCACGGCGTCGCCGACGCGGACGAGACCCACGGACAACGGCTTCGGCCCCGCGCCCGGATAGGCGTGCTTGACCGCGTTCATCAGCAGCTCGTTGGCGATCAGGCCGAGCGGAACGGCCTGATCGGTCGGCACCTCCACCGGCTCCACCGCCAGCTCCAGGCGCCAGTCGCCGCTCTCCGCCAGCGCCGAACGCTCCACGTCGCGGCAGAGCGCCGTCAGATAGTCGTGGAAGGGGATGACCTGCACGTCCTCCACCTTGTAGAGGAGCTGGTGAATGTCGCTGACCGCGCGGACGCGGCGCCCGGCCTCGGCCAGATGGGCGCGCAACTCCGGGCTCCCGATGCTCTGGCTTTGCAGGGCCAGCAGGCTGGAGACGACCTGAAGGCTGTTCTTGATGCGGTGGTTGACCTCCCGCATCAGCAGGTCTTTCTGGGCCAGGGCCTCGTTGCGCTGGTCGAGGGCGGCTTCCAGCGAGGCGGTGCGCTGGCGCACGCGCTCCTCTAGGTCCTTCCGGACGAGGCGGGCGGTCCGCGCCTGCCGGAAGCCGAAGGCGGACAGGGCCAGCAGCGCGGCGGCGGCGGCGGCGGCCAGGGCGGCGTAGGGGGTCAGCTCCCGCCACCACGCGGCGAGCACCGGGGTCAGGTCGGTGCGGACGGCGACGTGGACGGGCCAGTTCTCCACGCGGCGGTGGGCGAAGATGGCGTCCTCGCCCATCATGACGCCGCTGACCGGGTTGGCCTGCACCGCGCGCTGCCCGAGTTCCCGCACCGGCGGCGGGGCCTGCGGGTTCGGTTCCGGATGGCGCACCAGAACACTGAAGTCCGGGGTGCGGAACATCAGGATCGTCGGGCTGTAGGGCAGGTCCAGCCGGCGATAGAACTGCGCGAAATAAGCCGGGTCCACGGTCACCGACGCGGTGCCGAGAAAGGCGCCGTCCCGCCCCGTCAGGCGGCGGCTGACCAGGAAGGTCGGATTCCCCGTCACGCGGCCGACGATCAGCTCGCTGATGTAGGGGCGGTCGGGTTCCGCAAGATGGGCGCGGAAGAAATCCCGGTCGGCGGCGTTGGAGGCGGGAACCGGGAAAGCCATCGTGGACAGGCGCAGCCGCCCCGTCGCGTCGTTCAGCCAAACGGCGTCGAGGAAGGGCAGGCGCTCCTCCTCGTGGCGCAGGGTTTCCCAGATGGAGCGCGACGCTTCGATCTCGTCCCAGCTCAGCTCCTGCGTCCAGTGCGCGGCGTGTTCGACCAGCAGGTCGGCGGCGTCGAACAGACGGGCGGCGTGCTCCGCCAGGACATGGGCGGCGGACTCCGCGCGCTCTGACGCCTCGCTGACGAAACGCTGCCGCGACTCCACGGCGAGGACCGTCACCGCCGTCAGCAGAAACACCAAGCCCGCCGCCGCCAGCCAGCCGATGGCCGCCTCCAGCCGGGGGCGGCGGATCGGGGAACGGGCCGTCGCGGGCGGCGCGGTGCCGGAGGTGGCGTCATAAGGCATTCAGGGCGAGGACCGTTTGCATGGATTGCGCGCTATCCTAGCGCGGAGGGCAATCCGACGGACCCAGCCTTTCGTTCGCATACCTATAGCATATCCCGTCGTCCTGCGGGCCTTTCAGCGGCGACGCCGTGATAATCTGGAGGGCGGGCGGCTCCGCCAACCCGCCCGGACTGGACCGCCGCCTCAGCCTCCGGTCTTCAGCGCGTCCAAGCGGGAGCGGATCAGGGCGTATTCGGGGTCGCTGGGCTGGAACTGGGCGAGCAGCCGGCCCCAGAGATCCGACGCCTCGGCGGTCTGGCCGGCGTCGGCGGCGTTGAGGCCGAGCAGCCACAGAGCGTCGCGGTTGTCCGGCTCGGCCGTCAGGGCTTGGCGGAGCGCGTCCACCGCCTCGGCCGGCATGGCGGAGGAGGGCTTGTCGGATCGGGCGTCCGCCGTGACCAGGGCCGTGGCGTAGGCGACCAGCACGTCGGGACGGTTCGGCGCCTGGGCCTTGGCCTTGAGCGTGGCCTCCACCGCCTTCTCCCGCTCGCCGAGGACGGAGTAGGAGCGGGCGAGCTTCAGCCAGCCGTCCACGTCGGCCGGGTTGGCCTCCAGCCGGGCGGCCAGGGAGTCCACCATGCCCCGGATCATCTTTTCCTGGGCCGGCGGGGGGCCGCCGTTGGGCGCCTGGCTCTCGGCGACCGGCGGGTGTTCCGCCGGCGGCAGCGGCTGCGGCGTCACCGTGGCCGGGTCGAGGTTCAGCGCCTTGGCGGTCTGCTGGATCTGAGCCAGGACGACCGGCACCCACGGCGCGTCGGCCGGCGATTCGGCCATCAGGCCGCGCCAGCGCTCCAGCGCGTCCTTGAGGTCGCCGGCCTGGAACCGGGCCAGCGCGGCGTAGAAGCGGGCGCGCGGCTCCTTCGGATCCTTCTCCAGGATGCCGTCGAAGGCGATGCGGGCTTCCTCCGGCACGGTGCCGCCGTTGGCGCTGGTCAGCACCTCGGCGTAGGAACCCAGGATGTCCGCATCGCCCTTGGACAGGCCGACCGCCTTGCGGAGCGCGTCGGTGGCCTCCGTGTAGCGGCCCATCTTGGCGTAGGCCTGGCCGAGGATGGCCCAGCCCTGCGGATCCTCCGGGTTCTGCTCAAGCTGGGCGCGCAGCTTGTCCATGGCGGCCAGGACGTTCTGCGGCGGGGCGCCGCGTTCCTGCTCCAGATTGCGGGAGGCGAGCGGCTGGGCCGGGGCGTCCGGGCGGCCGGTCTTGCCGTAGACGGCCAGCGCGCCCAGCGGCAGGGCGACGGCGAGCAACGCCGCGAGAATCTTGGCGCTGTGCGGGGCGGCGGCCGGCGCGGCCTTTTCGTCCGCCACGGCGAGCATGCGGCGGCCGATCTCCGCCTTGGCGGCGGCGGCCTGCGCCTCGCTGATGAGGCCGCGCGCCTGCTCGCGTTCCAGCTCGCTCAACTGGTCGCGGTAGACCTCCAGGTCGTAGGCGGAGCGGGAGTCGGCCTGGGCGCGCGGCTTCAGCAGCGGCGGCACGATCAGCAGCACCACGCCCGCCGTCATGGCGGCGGCAACGATCCAGAACAGCATCAAGCGTCTTCCTTGCCCACCGTGTTTCGATTGAGAAGAGCGTCGAGACGCCGGCGCTCCTCGTCGGTCAGGGGGGCGGTGTCGGCGCCGCCGGCCGCGACGGGGATGCCGTCGGTGCCCTTGCGGCCGCGCAGGTAAAGCGCGGTGACCACCGCGCCGATAGCCAGGATGATGAAGGGGCCGATCCACAGGAACAGCGTCGTCGCCTTGAAGGGCGGGCGCAGCAGCACGTAGTCGCCGTAGCGGTCGGTGACGTAGCCCAGCACCTGTTCGTTGCTGTCGCCGGCCGTCAGCCGCTCGCGCACCAGCACGCGCAGGTCGCGGGCCAGCGGGGCGTTCGAATCGTCGATGGACTGGTTCTGGCAGACGAGGCAGCGCAGATCCTTGCTGATCTCGCGCGCGCGGGCCTCCATGGCCGGGTCGGGCAGCACCTCGTCCGGCTGCACGGCGTGCGCGGCGGCCAGCGGCGTCAGGGCGAGGAAGGCGGCGAGGAGGAACGCTTTCACGACGCGGCCCTCAACTGCTTGACGAGGGGGAGGATCTGCTCCTCAACCACCTGCGGGGTCAGGGGGCCGACATGCTTGAAGCGGATGCGGCCCTGGCGGTCCACCAGGAAGGTCTCCGGCACGCCGTAGACGCCCCAGTCGATGGACACGCGGCCGTCCAGGTCGGCGCCGATGCTGGCGTAGGGGTCGCCGTTGCGCTGGAGCCACGCGAGCGCGTCCTCCGCCTTGTCCTTGTGGTTGATGGCGCGCACGGTCACGCCCTGCTCCCGCGCCAGGCGGGTGATGACCGGGTGCTCCACCTTGCAGGGGATGCACCAGGAGGCGAAGACGTTCACCAGCGTCACGTCGCCCTGGAGCGTGGCGTTCGACAGCCCTTCCTTGCGTCCGGGCAGGGGCGGCAGGTCGAACGCCGGCACCGGCTTGTCGATCAGGGCCGAGGGGATGTTGCGCGGGTCGCGCTCGAACCCCAGGAAGAAGGCCACGCCGATACCGACGAACAGCAGCAGGGGCAACAGGAAGATCAGGCGGCGCATCGGGTCGTCCCCAGTTCCTTACTCTTACTCGGCGGGCTGCATGGCGGGTTTCGCGGTGCGCCGGCGTTCCGGCACGCCGATGCGGAAGCGCCGGTCGGTCAGGCTGACGAGGCCGCCGGCCATCATCCCCATGGCGCCGATCCAGATCCACGGCACCAGCGGGTGGTGGTAGAGCCGCACGATCCAGGCCGTGCCGTTCTGGGTCGGGTCGCCCAGCGCGACGTAGACGTCCGACAGCCAGGTGGTGTGGATGGCGGCCTCGGTCGTGGTCATGCGGGTCACCGGATAGCTGCGGCGCTCCGGCGTCAGGGTGGCGATGTGCTTGCCGTCCCTGGTGACGGTGAAGACGCCCTCGTCCGCGGTGTAGTTCGGACCCTGCCGCACGCCGATGCGGTCGAAGCTGACGGAATAGCCGGCCACGGTCGCCGTCTGGCCCGGCTTCATCGCCTCGATCACCTCCGTCTGCCAGGCCGAGGTGCCGGTCATGCCGGCGATGGCGATGCCCATGCAGGCGTGCGCGATGGTCATGCCCCAGGCGCTGCGCGGCAGGTTGACGGCGCGGGTCCAGCTGTCCTTCAGGGGCACGCGGAACAGGCGGATGCGCTCCGCGAACTCGGCCAGCGAACCGAAGAAGGCCCAGGCAGCCAGCGCCACGCCGACCAGCGCCAGCAGCGGCCCGCCGCCGTTGCTGATGTAGGCGGCGACCGCGACGCAGGCGACCGTCGCCACCGCCGCGCTCCACAGGCGGGTCAGGGCGCCGGTCAGGTCGGCGCGCTTCCAGGCCAGGAAGGGGCCGACGACCATGGCGACGACCATCGGGATCGCCACCGGGATGAAGGTGGCGTTGAAGAAGGGCGGGCCGACCGACACCTTGCCCAGGTCCAGCACGTCGAGGAACAGCGGGTAGAGCGTGCCGATGAACACCGTCGCCGTCGCCGTGGACAGCAGCAGGTTGTTCAGCACCAGCGAGCCCTCGCGGCTGATCGGCGCGAACAGGCCGCCGGCCTTCAGGCTGGGCGCGCGCAGGCTGTACAGCAGCAGAGAGCCGCCGGTGGCGATGCCCAGCAGGACCAGGATGAAGACGCCGCGCGCCGGGTCCACCGCGAAGGCGTGCACCGAGGTCAGGATGCCCGAGCGCACCAGGAAGGTGCCCATCAGCGACAGCGAGAAGGTGAGGATCGCCAGCAGGATGGTCCAGGTCTTCAGCGCGTCGCGCTTCTCCACCACGATGGCGGAGTGCAGCAATGCGGTGCCGGCCAGCCACGGCATGAGCGAGGCGTTCTCCACCGGGTCCCAGTACCACCAGCCGCCCCAGCCCAGCTCGTAATAGGCCCACCAGGAGCCCATGGCGATGCCCATGGTCAGCGACGACCAAGCCACCAGCGTCCACGGCCGCACCCAGCGCGCCCAGGCCGGATCGACCCGCCCCTCGATCAGCGCGCCGACTGCGAAGGAGAAGGCCATGGAGAAGCCGACATAGCCCAAATAAAGGAACGGCGGGTGGAAGGCGAGGCCGGGGTCCTGCAGCAGCGGGTTCAGGTCGTTGCCGTCGGGCGGGGCCGGCACCACGCGGATGAAGGGGTTGGAGGTGATCAGGATGAACAGCAGGAAGCCCACCCCGATCATCCCCTGCACCGACAGCACGCGGGCCTTCAGGCTGGGCGGCAGGTTGCGGCCGAACAGCGCCACCGCCGCGCCGAACACCGACAGCATGGCGACCCACAGGATCATCGACCCCTCGTGGTTGCCCCACACGCCGGACAGCTTGTAGATCAGCGGCTTGGCCGAGTGGCTGTTCTGCACCACGTTCAGCACGCTGAAATCGGACACCAGATAGGCCCAGGTCAGCGCCAGATAGGCGACGAGGATCAGCGCAAGCTGCGCCAGCGCCGCCGGCCGCGCCACCGCCATCCAGGCGGCGTTCCCGGTGGCAGCCCCCACCAGCGGCAGCGACGACTGCACCAGCGCCACGAACAGCGCCAGCACC